>CAYOCZ010000197.1:0-2038 GCA_964402475.1 uncultured bacterium
AGCTGCCGCCGATGGCGTTGTAGGCCGTGGCGTTGGTCTGGGAGATCTCGGTGGCGCAGGATTACACTGCCAACGCCGTGATTACCGCGGGGGGCACCTATAACGGGTCCAAGGACACCTCCTACATCATCACCGTGGTAGAGGGTGGCGACATCGGAACCGCCAAAGTGGCCGTGGCCACCACCACTGGGTTTGACGTCGGTGCCACTCAGGTCACGAAGATTGCTGCCCCGATCGCGATCGGCAGCTACGGTGTGGTTGCGACCTTCGCAGGCGTCTCTGGGTTGGTGGCGGGTGACCGCTTCTTGATCGCAGTTACCGCAGAGCAGGACGGGCCGATCCAGACCCTCCGACTGGCCAACACCCTCCCTTCGGCGCTCAACGGGCAGACCATCACCGTCCGCCTCAGCCTGCGGAAGGATATCGAGATCACCCGCGACCGCACCGGGATGGCTCCGTTGGTCAACTTCGATACCAGCCTCACCGAACTCTCGGTGAAGTTGGGCCTCGTGGCCTACGACTCTGCCTGGCACGACAACGGCACCCTGCTCCCTCTCGAGGTGGCGAAGGGTTCACTGTATGTCCACTACCGGGCGATCGTGCAGGACTTCACCCGCGGGGTGCAGACCTTCTCAGACGTCGGAGAGCTTGCCAGTCTTGGGGATGTTACCCCAGATAACCCGTTCCTCTACGGCATCTACAAGGCACTCTCGAATTCCAACGGTACTGAGGTTAAGGGCATCGCGGTCGCAACTGACGACTTCGACGGCTTCTCCGCGGCGCTCGAGGGTATCCTCGGCAGGCGTGACACCTACGGGCTTGTCCCGCTGACCCAGGATCGTTCGATCCAGAACCGCTTCGCCGCCCACGCTGCATCGGTGTCCACCCCGGAGAATGGCCGGTGGCGTCTCTGCTGGCTCAACAGCAAGAGCGCGGACACTGAGGCCGTCTCGGTCGGAGACGTGGGTGATCCTATCCTCGCCACCATCACAGACGACCCCAACACTAGCGGCACCCAGTACACCATGGTCTTCTGGGCCGACGGCAAGTTCCTCACCGACGGCGTCAAGCCGCAGGATGTGGTGCGTGCCGATTACCGCAACGACGGGTTCGGCAACGACACCTACAGCGAGTTCGTGGTGGATCAGGTTATCAGCGAGGACACCATCATCCTCGTCAGCGGTCCTGCGCTCGAGTTCAACATCCCGAGCAAAATCGAGGTTTGGCGCAACAACACCCGTAACGAGGAGGCCGCCGCCTACGCCGCGACCAGTGGCTCCTTCGGCACCCGCCGGGTGCGGCACATCTGGCCAGACATCCTCGGCGCCGACGGGGTGCAGGTTCCTGGGTACTTCCTCTGTGCCGGCCTTGCCGGGCTGCAGAGCGGCGTCGCGCCGCATCAGGGCCTGACCAACGTGGAGATCGTCGGGTTCGACGATCTCTCCCGTACCACCGAGTACTTCAGCGCCACCCAGCTCAATGAGATGGCCAAGGCCGGCACCTGGATCGTCACCCAGAGCGCCGAGGGCCAGGTGTTTACCCGCCACCAGCTCACCACCGGTGACTATGGCGATCTCAATCAAGCCGAGGCCTCCGTCACGGCCAACGTCGACTCGATCAGCTACTACATGTTGGACCTCTTTGCCCCGTACATGGGCAAGGCCAACGTCACCCCGGACTTCGTGGATTACATGAAGACCAAGCTGATCAACGCGCTCGACGAGCTCAAGAACCGTGGATACACCCCGGAACTGGGCGCCCAGGTCGTTGACTACACGATCGTGGAGATTCGTCAACACAGTGTGCTGAAAGACCGGATCGTTGCGGTCGTGCAGCTGGACCTTCCTTATCCGTTCAACGGGTTTGAGCTACACCTCGTGGTGTGACTTTCAGCCGGGGCGGGTGCGCCCCGGCTCACTTAAAGGCTTACTTAAAGGAGTTCTGACATGAATAAAATCGCATACGAGATAGGACGCCATATGGCCAAGCAGTCCGAGAATCCGGCCGTGATGGCAGGAAAAGGCCTCGGGGTAGGTAC
>CAYOCZ010000197.1:2138-6388 GCA_964402475.1 uncultured bacterium
ATCCTCGGTAAAATGATAAGCGGCGGGGCCTTGGGTGCAGCAGCGGGCGCGGGCGTTGGTGGTTTAGCTGGTTACGGTTTGAGCCCCCAGATGGCCAAGCAGTCCAAGCAGTCCGAGAATCCGGCCGTGATGGCAGGAAAAGGCCTCGGGGTAGGTACACTGCTCGGCGGTGGGCTTGGCGCGATCGGCGGTCTCGGGATGGGTATGACGGACGACGAAGCCACGATACGCTCCATCCTCGGTAAAATGATAAGCGGCGGGGCCTTGGGTGCAGCAGCGGGCGCGGGCGCTGGTGGTTTAGCTGGTTACGGTTTGAGCCGCCAGCTGCAGGACAAGGCCTCGCCGAGCATGTCATCCACGCTGCACGGTTTGTATGACGAGGCCGCGCCGAGCGTGTCCAGGCTGTTTGAGTGAACAACATTTCTACGAAGGGAGTAAGAAATGGCACAAGATATTTTCGGTCGTGAATCGGCAGGCTACGGCGGGGCGTTCAGCTCTTCCAAGGCTTCCATGAAGTTCAGCAAGAGCGAGGCGAATGCCTTGCTGGTCACCCAGGCGCAGCTCAGCTACGGGCAGCAGCTCAGCCGCATCTTTGAGCTGCAGTCGGACAAGGCCTACTTTATCGTCGGCCGCGTGCAGGGTCGTGGGTCGCTCGGCACCGTGATCGGCCCCAAAGCCGTCAGTGCCGACTTCTACAAGGCCATCGGCGACGCCTGTAACCCTGAAACCCTGTCGTTCAACTTCGGCAGTGGTTCGTGTGCCGGCGGCACGGCTTCCCGCACGGCCCACGGCGTGATCGTGGAGAACCTGGGTTTCCAGGTGTCGGCGCAGGACATGCTCATCAACGAGCAGGTCGCGTTCCAGTTCTCCATGCTGAGCGCCGGCTAGCAGGCGGTTGTGTCGCCATAGGTCTATCGGTATGATCAGTCCCCCGGGGGGCGAGAACCGTCTCGCCCCCCGGTTCTATCCTGGAGAGGCCATGCTTGAGATACCGGACGTTAAGATAGTCACAGGCTACGTGCTGGATGTCATCCCACACCTCAGTTGCTACGAGGTGGTTACCGCGGGACGGCGGCGCATGGCCACCCTTCTACAGGGTTCCACCGGTATCAGCCCCTCCTCCGGCACCCACAGCCTGGCCACGATATCTCCGGGCACTCCCGTCCTCCTTGCCGTATTCCCTGATGAAACGCAGATGTTCGCCCTTATCCTAGGCTCGGTGCCTGGGGAGTCGACCCACATAGAGGGCCTGGCAGCCGGGGCAATCGGCCACGGCCCCGTAGGGCACAAGCACGACGCCATTAACACCCTGATGTTCCAGGACAACACGAAAGAGGCTTGGGGTTGTCTCAACTTCTCAGGTGGGAAACCCTGGGACACGCTCGCCGGCGACTGGGGGTATCTCACGGCGCTCGGCGGCGGGATCAGCATCAGCCGGGCGATGTCCTTCCTGCGGGCCAGCGACATCTGCGGCATCTGGGCTTTCTACTTCGACAACCTGGTGCGGATCCATGGACATCGTTACGAGTTCTTCACTGCCGGCGGCGAGCGACACCGCGGGGATGACGAGGGGGAGCTCTACGATCTCGACCTGCGAGCGAAGTACCCCTGGGAGGCTCTGGGGATGCTTAAGCAGGGTGTCGCGGCTTTCGACACGGATGACAGCCCTTTAAGCGCCACCGACCTGCAGGCCTACGGGGCGTTGGCACCGAAGTTCCCCGATCAGACGGGTTTATGGCGGCACCAAGTGCTGCGGGGGTTCACGGGCGACGTGGAGCGCGAATACATAGCCATTCCCAACCCGGCTTTTGAGTCTGAGCCTGCGCGGCTATCTGATAAGCGGACCCGGTATGCCGGCGTGTTGGAGATCGCGAAGCATGCCGACGGCTTCCTCTCGTTCCGCAGCGCCAAAGGCATTGTACTGGCCAAGACGGCGCTGATCCCGGTACCGCAGCAGATGCACACCCCCGACAGTGCAGAGGGGGACGACGCGGAGAATTACGCAGCCTCTGGGCAGCTCGGCACCGGCGCCACTCCGCCGCCAGACGCTTTCGACTGGGGCACAGACGCTTACGGCGCGCGCGGCGCCGGCATGTTGGAGCACCTATCCTACCGATTCAACCGGCAGGGCCCGGCCAACCTAGCCGGGCACGCCAAAGACTGGAAGGTGCCGGAGGAGTACGAGCAGGCTGATATCACGAAGTGCAAGCGCACCACGATAGATCCGGCGAAGCTGCAGGCCCTGCGAACGAAGTTCTCCGCGGATCGCCCAGGCGAGCAGGAAGTCAATGTAGACGCGCAGCACGAGAAGACCAAGCTGCTGGAGTCGTTCTCCGCCCTCTCCCTGGAAGACGATGGTACCGTCATTCTTGAGGACGCCTGGGGCAGCCAGATCATCATGTCCCAGGGCAACATTGAGTTCGCCGCGGCCGGTAACATCGTGATGCGCCCCGGGAAGAGCCTAATCAGCTGGGCGCCGGGGGACACCATCCTCCGCTCCGGCCGCCACGTGGAGATCACCTCCACGAAGCATGACATCCGCCTCAAAGCCGAGAAGAACCTACACTTCCTGGGTGGGAACGGCGGGCGTGGCGGAGTGCTGGTGGAATCCCGCTCTACCGGCATGAACTTTGATGACGGGCAGGGCGAGGAGATGAACACCAGCGGCATCGTCTTCCTGTCCAAGGAGTCAGGCATCTCCACCTGGGGTAAAGAGGTATATCTAGGCATCCACCGCCAGGCTACCGGGTCCGGGAAGATCGCGATCGACGCCAAGGCCGGAGAGGGCACTCTCTACGTTACAGCGAAGAGTGAATACCACCGCATCTTCGGCCCGATCGTGCACAACTACGCCGACAAGGATCTGACTGACATCCATCGCGCGGGCAGCACCGTTCTCAACGGCAACATCTTCATGCTCGGGAAGGTGTTCGTCCTGGACGGCGAGGGGACTGGCGACGTCTTTGTACAGGGCCGCTGTATGGCGGGCAAGACAGTCCACGGTAACGGAGACGACGGGCAGCTGATGGTGTACCCTTCTGGGGACCTCGCTTCCCAGCTGGAGACGACCTCGACGGATATGAACAAGGTTACCAAGGTGTACGACGGGATTATCAAGACTGAGGACGACCGCATTCACGTCGGCGACTCGGCCATAGGCTCCGAGGCGCTGCACGCGCGGGTAGGGTTCAGCCTGCGCACCGATGCCCAGTACCAGGCCTCCTACGCCGGGCTAAAGATTGGACAGGCCCGCTGGCAGCAATATCTCAGCACCGGGCAGACCTGGACCGAGACACCGGTAGAGTCCCCGGCCGGCGGGGAGACCTACCCGCACCCGGGTAAAGCGATCTGGACCGGTAACAACTTCGTCAAGGTCAAAGAGCACAACTTCGACACCAAAACAGGGCTAGCCGCCGAACGTGGGCTTTACGGTGCCGACTACCAAGCAAAGTTGGACACGGAAGAGGTATCTTTCGACGGGGAGTATCCCGTCGCAGTAAGCATTTAAGGAGGAGCAGATGGACGGAGTCACCCCACTGGAGAGGGAGTTCTTGGACCGTAAGCGGAACGGCGAGAACGTTGTGGTATCCCAGCAGCGCACCCCGGACGGGGCGCCGCTGGTGACGCTACGAGTCGTCGAACGGGAGGTGAAGTCGGCGGAGGACGTAGAACAACCTGTTTCGGCAGTCCGGGAGCTGGGATCGTTGTCGGTGGATGACATTAAAAGGCTGGTGGCGGAGCCTGTGCGGCCGCAGGCAGCGCCCCCTGTTGTCGCCGCTGAGACCCCGGAGCCCGTACCACCGGCCGAGCCCGCGAAAGAGGAAGCCGCCAAGCCCGACTTCTTCTGTATCCACTGCGGCTGGGACCAGCGCACCAAGCAGTCCTACGAGCCGACGGAAGCCGACAGGGAAGAGTTTATCCGGGCAGTGCTGGGCTCTCGCGGGTTTGAGCGGATCGTCACGCGCCTGGATGGCCGGCTGAAGATGCACTTCATCACCCCCAGCGTAGATGAAGAGGATAGGATCATCGCCCAGCTACAGGCGGACAGCGACGCCGGTGAGATCGCCACCCCAGAGTCCTGGTGGGCGCGACTCCGACGGTACCGCGCGGCCGTGATGCTACAGAGCACGAGTGGCGGGGGCAGCGTCCGCAAGTTCAAACCGTCCACGGAATACGACTCGCTGAAGGAAATGGCGGATTCCAGGTTCAAAGGGATGCCTTCGCACACCCTAGGGTTGGCGCTGCAAGGG
>CAYOCZ010000198.1:0-6347 GCA_964402475.1 uncultured bacterium
AAACGCGCCCGGCGCGACTTGAACGCGCAACCTACGGATTCGTAGTCCGGCACTCTATCCAATTGAGCTACGGGCGCTTTAGGAACTCTCGCCAATTGTATTCGCCTCAGAGGCTGAAGTCAAGAATCCGAGACCCGGAACCACTTGGCCATGCTGACCAAAGGCTGTACCTCGTACCCCAGCTTCTTGTAGAACCCGGCCACGTCGCTCCTGGCCTCGTCAATCTGCAGCTTGACCCGGAGACAGCCGTTCTGCCTGAGCCAACTCTCGACGTGCTCCATCATCTGGGAGCCGATACCCTTACGCTGCACGTCCGGCCTGACCGCGAGCGAGTATATCCAACCTCGGTGGCCGTCATACCCGACCATGACCGAAGCCACCACCTTGCCCTCAAGAACGCCGACAAAGAACGACTCCGGGCTGTGTCGGAGCTTCTTCTGGATGTCGGCGCGGGGGTTTCGTTCCGGCGTGGTCATACCGGCCAGGCTCCACACCTCGAGCACCGCGTCGGTATCCTCAATGACAAACGGCCGGATTTCAATACCCTTCAATCAAGCCCCTTCCAGAGGCAGTCGGCGGCTTCGATTCTGCAGCAGACTCACGCCTAGATTCTCACCGACTCAGGCGCGAAGTCAAACTATGCTCGAAGCGGAGCTCCCCGCAGATGACACAGATGACGCAGACGACGCGAAGCGTCGCCCCGACGCCAATGGAGGGGTCTCTCAGCGTCCGAACCGCCAAGGGTAGCAAGATGCCGGAACCTGGGCCTGTGCTAGCTACTGCTGAATCACGACCTTACGGACGGCTTGGGCCTGCGCTGGCGCTGTCTACCGCTGTATGACGACCTTGGTGACGGCTGACGGCCGACGGCCCACGGCTGACGGCTCCGGCCTCACGAAATAGACTCCGGGCGCCAGCGCCTGCACGTCATTCGCACCCGTGTGTAGATCGGCGACCTTCCGACCCGCCGCGTCGTGCAGCTCTGCCCTGTATTCCGCATGCTCTCTACTACCTACTGCACCGAGCCGCAGTACGCCCCGGACCACGGTAGGCAGGTGCTTCGCAGTACGGACCTCGGGATTGGGCGTGTCCTCGACTCCCCCGCCGCTCGTGTCCCGCAGCACGGAGATGCTGGAACTCGCGTGGTTCGCCACATAGATCCGGCTCTGTGACGAACTCCAGGCAAGGACCCAAGGTTCGATACCGACTGGGATAGTCGCGAGCACGTCATTGGTCGCGCCGTCAATGACGGTCACGGCGTTGTCGAAAAGATTCGCGCAGTAGACCTTGTCGTTCTGGCCGTCCCAGCACAGGGCGTAGGGGGCGGAGTCGGTTATGACGGTCGCGATGACCGAGTCCGACACGCCGTCAATCACAGTCACGGTTCTGCGCGTGGGATCGGCGCAGTAGACACGGTTGTCCCGCCCATTGTAGCAGAGGTCCTGAAGCCATCCCCCAGCAAAGACGGTGCCGATTACCTGGTCTGTCGCGCCGTCAACTATGCTCACGATGCCGGATTGGGCTGCTCCGCAGTACACTTTGTTGTTCAGGGGGTTGTAACAGATGGCATAGCTTGCGCCCACGCCGAGGGTCGTTATGACTGAGTCCCCTGCACCGTCAATCACGGTTACGCTACTGGCGGCTCCGCAGTATACCTTGTTGGACCCGGAGTTGTAGCAGAGCGCCTCAGAGCCTGCTGCCGCCAACTGTGTGATGGTCTGGTTCGTCGCGCCGTCAATCACAGTCACCACATTCCCACCGGCGCTGTAGACCTTGTCGTCCTGCGGGTTGTAGCAGAGAGCTCGGGGATCGCCCCCCACTGCGATGGTAGTGTCGACGTCGTTGGTTGCGCCATTAAGTACTGTCACGCTGTTGCTGCCGCTGTTCGCGCAGTAGACCCTGTTGTCCTGTGGGTTGTAGCATAGCGCGAAAGGACGTGCCCCTGCGGCGACAGTGGTGATAACCTGGTTCGATGGGCCATCAATCACGGTCACGTTGCCGCCATAGTAGTTCGCGCAGTAGACCTTGTCACCCTGTGGATTGAAGCAGAGAGCCCACGGCCGGTCTCCCGTGACGATGGTCGTGATCTCCTGGTTCGTCGCACCATCAAACACCGTCACGCTCCCGCAGGCCGCGACCGCGCCCCAATACTCCCCCTCGTTCGCGCAATAGATCTTATCATTCTGTGCGTTGTAGCAGAGGGCCCGAGGGTACACACCCGCGCTGACGGTGGCAATTACTGAGTCCGTCGAACCGTCGATCACTGTCACGCTGCCATCCGCTACCTGGTTCGCGCAGTAGATCTCATTGTTCTGGGGATTGTAGGACAGGGCCGAGGGGGCCCACCCTACAGAGACGGTGGCAATGACTGAGTCCGTCGTGCCGTCAATCACGGTCACGGTGTTGCCGAAAAGATTCGCGCAGTACACCTTGTTGTCCTGCGTGTTTTGGCGAAAGGCACAAGGGCGCTCTCCGGTCGCGATCGTGGTGAGGACCGAATCCGCCGCGCCATCAATCACCGTCACGTCACCGGAACCACGGTTGGCGCAGTAGACCTTGTTAGCCTGCTTGTTGTAGTAGAGTGCCCAGGGCCCGCTTCCTGCCGCGACAGTCGCGATAACGCCGTTCGTTGCGCCATCAATAACGGTCACGCTGCTGCTGCCCGAGTCCGCGCAGTAAACCTTGTTGTCTCGCACGTTGTAGCAGAGCGCCCAGGGCCTGCTGCCTACCGTGACAGTCGCAATAACGCCGTTCGTTGCGCCATCAATAACGGTCACACTACTACTGAAACCGTTCGTGCAGTAGATCTTATCGTTCTGCGAGTTGTAGCAGAGGGCCGTAGGGTAGTCGCCCACGCCGACCGTAGTGATGACCGAATCCGTTGCGGCGTCAATCACGGTCACGTCGTCGCTCCACGAGTTGGCGCTGTATAGCCTGTTGTTTTGAGGATTGTGGCAGAGAGCGAGGACTCGTGACCCAGTCGGAATCCGCGCTATCTTATTGTCCGACTCTCCGTCCACCGCAATCACACACGAGCCGCCACCAACGTAGACGGTGTTGCTCACCGAATCATACAAGAGGCACGTGGGATTCACCATCCCGCAGAGCGAGTCAGGTATAGGGATTGTCGCTTCCGGCAACGGGCCGCCGGCCACCCACAGAACACAGCCGAGGGCCAGCAGTACTGATGCGCATTTCATGTTTCCTCCTTACTTCGTAACCACGACTTTGGTGACGGCAAACGGCTGACGGCCGACGGCTGACGGCTCCGGCTTCACGAAATAGACCCCGGGCGCGAGATGGTTGATGTCGTTCGGACCGGACCGCAAGAGTGCGGCTCTACGGCCTGTCGCGTCCCACAATTCACTCGTCGCCGAAGCGCGCATCGGTGTCCCACGGCGGACTACGGTCGGACCGACATAGCGCGCAGGACTGGACTGCACTAGCTCCTCCAACCCGATCAGCATGCTGTCGCGAATAACGGGGATCTCATTCCCAATCCTGACCACGTCCAACTGCGCCACGTAGATGCGGTTCGTGGTGCGGTTCAGGGCCAGGGGATTCTTCGTGGCGGCCCTTGTCGACGGCAGTCTGACCGTCGCCACAACACTGTCGGACAACGCATCAATGACTAACACCGCTGAATCGGCCAGGGCGGCGCAGTAGACGAAGCTCCCGGTGTGGTCCAGGCACATGCCGGCTATCATCTGCCCTACCCAGAAGGAATCTGCAAGAGTGTTGGTTCTGGTATCGATCACGAAGAAATGCGAACTGCCGGGCCAATGGCTGCCGCGATTCACAGTCCAGTAGACCTTGTGCGCTGCCGGTATATTCACGAATCGCATCCCCGCGCTGCTGGATATCCACCAATGAAGGGTGTCGATCTCGGCAGGCTTGTCCATGTTCACACTCCGTAGGGCGGCTGTCACCCCGGCTGTGTATATCCTGCGGTCCTCGGGGCAGGCGCAGGCGTCATCAATGGTCCCCAAGGTATCGTGTACAGCGGCAATCATGCTGTCGCCCAGGCAGTCTATGACCATCACGGACCACACGCTGAGAAGCCACAACGTGTTGTCCTCCGGCACAAACAGCAGCTCCCTGACGGTCGTCCCGTCGTCAGGTAGATACACCGACTGAATGACGCTGTCACGCTCGCAGTCGACAACGTCGATGATGTCGTTGCCCAATGTGTTACGGGCATAGACGTAGAGCTTGTTCAAGCCAAGATGCAGCCGACTTGCCCGGACGTCGCCGCTCATCGTCACTTTGCCGATTGCCGTGTTTGTTGAGCAGTCCCAGACCGTCATGGACTGGCCGGCGGAGCCCCAGTACAGCCTGTCATTGTTGGGATTGTAGCATATCGCACGCGGGCCGTTGCCTCCGTACATGTAGGAAGTGACGAAGTTCTGAGCACAATCCACTACCCCGACGCAGCCGACCGACGAGTTATACGTGAAGTACAGGCGATTGTGCACGGTGTCCAGGGCGAAGACCTCCGCCTTTATCGTCAGCGGCACGATGCCCGCAATACTGTCTCCCGAACCATCGACCGCCGAGAGCAAACACCAGCTTGATCCGTCACCGGTCGGAAGACAATACAGCCGGTCAAGGCCCGGACTCCAGCCGCCGCCCGGCGGGACGCCATCCACCGTCACGCGCGCCAGTCCCAGGCCGGTCGTGGCGTCGTACATGAAGACCTTATCGTACCAGGTCCTGTAGAAAACGTAGAGCATGTCCCGCGAGGTGTTGCAGGCGAGGAAGGTCATCGGCAGTATGGTAATCTCGGTCCAGAAAACCGTGTCCGCCGTACAGTCTATGCTCGACAAGATGCCCCAGTCACGGTCGGAGCCCGAACAGTATACGCGGTTTCGCTGAGGGTCGCACGCCAACAGCGGCTTGAGGTTGTCGAACGGAAGCCGGGCCACGACGCTGTCACCATCGGCCCGAATAGCGAACAGCGTGTCGATAGTGGCAGCATAGACCTTCTGGGCGGTCGGATTGAGGCAGAGTGCAATAGCCGAACCGACCTCGGGCAAAGACGCAACAACGCTATCCGAAGCGCAGTCTATCACCGCCAGCGGCCCGTTTCTACCGACGTATAGCTTGTTGCTGGCTGAGTCGTATGCGAAGGCTGAGGCGGCGACTGAAAGCACGTGAACCACGGTATCCGAGGCGCAGTCCACCACGGTCATCGAGTCGCCACCGCAGTACAGGCGGCCGTTCTGGCTGTTGTACTGCATGACCGGCACGACACCGGCAGTGTGAATAGCGGACGTGATCTGGTTCGTGGCGCAGTCCACAACCACGATAGTGTCAGTGCCCAAGCTGGCGACGTAGAGCTTGCCTTGCGGCGGGACGAAGCAGAGAGCCTCTACCGGTCCGGTCGAGATCCGGGCCAGTCTCTTGCAGGTGATGGCCTCAGCAACTATGACACCACCGCTGTCGCCTTCGCCGCCGATGTACAGCCGCGGATGCGCCGGATTCTCATCCCAAGCCAAGTGGTATGGCCCCGTCAGCGGTCCCAGCGTATCGGGCAGCTTGATGGTCGCCTCCAGGTACTGGGGATAGGCCGACGACGCCAGCAGCGTCCCCAGCGCCAGCGCGCACAGGAGTAGCTTCAGGCCTGCGGCCCGGCGCTGGAAAGGCAGAAGGCCACGATTGCGGCCACGGTCGTTGACAGAGTCCGCCATGTTTCCTCCCGATATCGTCCGAATCCTGCTGTCGCGCGGCACCGGTCACAACGACTGGTGACCGGCGCGGCCACCAGGACCGGCGCCAACGCCTAATTATCGGCTCGCCCTCTCCCTTGTCAAGCTCCTTTCGAGCTTCTGCCCGCCCGGAGAAACAGGAGACAGTCCCTGGGAGTCGCACAGGGCCCTGCGAAGTGACAGTCCCCGTTTCCCACAAGACGGGCGGGGTCCGGCAGCGGAACCCCGCCCGCATCGCAGACCGAGTCGTTACGGCGCGACCGGAGCCGGTGTGTTGAAGACGTCGGTCCGGACGGCCTGCAGCACGGACTGTGTCATGCCGCATTGCGGCTGCGCTCGCGCAGCCGCCTGCCCAGTTCCCTGTCGCAGTCGTCCCGGTCCCTGGGCCGCTCCACGCCTCGGGACAATCGTGCGCATGATAAGGATTCTTATCAAGCGCGTCGTGTCGCTCTTCCCTGTAAGTCCTGAATTCTGAATTCACTACTCTCTACTACCTGGAAATGGCACCCCCGCAGGGGGGATAGCTCCACCTGTCATAGCACCCGTCATGAGGCCCGCTGTGACTCCCGTGGTGGCACCGGCTATGACTCCCGTGGTGGCACCCGCTGTGACTCCCGTGGTGGCACCGGCTATGACTCC
>CAYOCZ010000199.1:0-6304 GCA_964402475.1 uncultured bacterium
GGCTTGGGCTGATGGCCTTCAACTGGCTGCACGTACTGAGGACCGGGGCATGACGCTGGAAATCACGACCACCGATATCATCCAGGGCGGAATTCCCGTGGCGATCACGCTGGCAGGCGCGATGTATGCCGCCGTTCGTCTGGCGATTGCCGCGGCGGTGAACCGCCTGCATTCGGATATCACCGAGCGGTTCATGTCGAAGCAATCCTGTCATGACGTGCGCATGGATTGCTCCGAGACCCGCAAGGCGCTGCGGGAAGCGCTCGCGGCACAGATCAAGGCCGCAAGACGTCCAAGCGAGACGGGATAGGCGCTTACGCGCAGGCCGATACGGGAATGGTTATGATCAAGTCCCCTTGGGGTCGCCACACCACTTTACCTCTCTCAGCCTCGTGCCTCCGCTGTAGTCCGTCTTCCCGGGGATCCCCCATGGTGCGCCAAGCGGCAACGGGGGTGCGGTCGACACACCCTCTCGAACGGGTCCCGTCGCTTCTAGGTGATCACTTCACGCACCTTCTGGCGCGATGCACTGATCACTCTCTCTGAGCAGCTTACATGAGCTGCTCGCGAGAGCCGTAATGCCCGCAACAGGCAAACGAGGCTCAGCCACGTTACTTGCTGCAACGCCACAAGTTCAGGTCCGATTCGCGATGGATCATGCACGCGAGCGTGCATGATCCAGGCTGGCCGTCCGTTGCGGCACCAGTGCCACGGCCTCGGAGGCGTCGATGGCGCGGGCGGATACGGCGTTGCCGCAGGTGTGGTCTGTGCATTTGTAGTAGTGGTAGCGGTGGGCCCCGGTGCCGTTGCGCTTGAGGACGGAATACGGGGTCATGTGCCGACCGCAGGCGCAGTGGATCATGCCGGCGAGAAGGTAATCGTAGGTGCGCGCGGCGGGGCGGCCGGCGCCACGTCGGGCCCCGGGGAGGCGGCGGTTGGCGGCGTCCCAGGTGGCTTGGTCGAGGATGGGCTTGTGTTTGCCGGGGTACTGCTGCCCATCGTATTCGATGGTGCCGAGGTAGAGGCGATTGCGGAGGGTCTTGGTTACGGTCTGGGGGTGCATGCTGTAACGGCGGGCGATGTCGGGGACGGTGGCCCCGGAGATGTAGCTTGCGAAGATGTCTTTGACCACGGCGGCGCCCTCGGGGTCGATCTGGGGAATGTTGCTGCCCTCGGTGCGGCGGTAGCCGCGGGGGGGATGGCCGTAGGGGATGCCCCCTGCGCGGCAGATGGCGACCATCTTGGCCTTGGTTCGCTCGGAGGTCATCTCGCGTTCGAGCTGGGCAAAGACACACATCATGTAGAGCATGGCACGGCCGCCTGCAGAGAACATGTCGATGCGTTGGCGCACGGAGATGAAGCCTTTGCCGTTGCGGTGGAGGGCCTCGAACATGGGAAGGGCGTCGGCGAGGGAGCGGGTGAAGCGGTCCAGGGAGTAGACCACGAGACAATCCCAGGCGGCGTGTCCGCTGGCGAGCTGGGCGAGGGCCTCTCGGATGCCGGGCCGCTTGGTGTCTTTCCCGCTCCAGAATTCGTCGGTGATGGTGAGGATCTCGGGGGCGGGGTCCTGGGCGGCGATGTGCCGGCGACACTCTTCGACCTGCACCCCGATGGAGGTCTCGGTCCCCGACCAGGTGGAGCCCTTGGGAGAGACGCGGGCGTAGATCAGGTAGGTCATGGAGGTGCCATCACGCTGGCGCAAAATCGGCGCCGCCGGCCAGGGAGAAGTCCTCCACAACGGTTACGCTGTCGACGGGTTGGCGTAGACGCATGGCCGAACGGATGATCTCGCCTGGCAAGGTCCAGGCACAGTGGCGGAGAAAGAGCAGGATGCCGTATGCTATCACCGCTGCGATGAGCATCGGTGAAGAGACGATCATGTATTCGAACATGGTCATTGCCGCGGCGTTACGGACCTCTCGGATTTTCGCTCTTATGGCCTCGTCCGGGCTGGCAAACATCGCAGAAGAGTCCCGCTCCAGCGCCTTCCGAAGGTTGGGGCGGTCGGAGATGCCAAGGAGAAATGCCATGTAACCTGAGAACTGCATCTTATGGGTTGTCCTGAGATAGCAGTTCAGGAGGTTACGCAGGGCGCAGTACTCCTTGCGGTCCAGGCCATAGCCATTTTCCAGGAAGAACGTGCGCAGGCTGTCGCGCATGTCGAAGAAACGATCGCGGTACCTGTCCTGGATGGAGCGGCGCAAGAGGCCCCAGACTCCCAGAATCAGGATGATGTTGACGGTAAAGAGCAGAAGTGCAGCCATGGTGAGTCCTCCGGGCTTCTCATTCATCGTCGGGAACGTCGCCGTATTCGGTAAGATCGCTTGAGGTGCGGTTGGGTTCCCCAGCCTCGAGCTGCTTCTGAAGCCTGCCCGCCTTGCCGATAGCGCGTCTCTTGCCGCCGCGCTCTAACAGGCCATAGGTGACGCCGCCGGCGCCGAATACGTAACCGGCTATACTATCAAGCCGCAGGCGGTGGATGACAAGCGCAAAGGCTCCCATGACCTCCGGCCCCCCCTTGGCAAAGTCCTTCAGGGCGTTGGCGGTGCAATATACGCAAAAGCCTACAGTGACCATCCGCACAGCGGTGAGCCCCAGACGAATCAACGCTTGGGTCTTCTGCGAAGCGGCAGAGATCTTGAACATTTCAACGTCGTTCTTGCTCGCTGGCACGCTGGTGGCTCCGGTTGGTGGCGTGGGTTATGTGGCGCCCTCGGGGGGCGGGGTGCGCAGGACGGGGATGGCTGCGAAGCCGGCGGCTATGATGTCGAGGACGGCCCACACGGGCCGGGTAAGGTGGATCGGGGCCAAGGGGTTGAAGAGGACCGCCAGAATCACCAGAGGCCAGGCGCGCCGGGGGTGCTTCCATTCGGCGTGGGCGGAGAATGCGAACACCGCACAGCAGGCCCAGCGCAAAAGCTGGTAGTAGGCGTAGGGCCACGGCAAGAGAGCCAGTAAGAGCAGCGCGGCAGCACAGAAGCGGTAGTGGCGGAGGGTCATTGCTTGTCACCAAGCGTGAAGGTGATGCCGTTCTGGGTGACCGTCGTTGGCCGAGCGGGGGCCTCGTTCTCGGTCAAGTCACGAAGTGAGTCGATGCGTTGTAAGCCTATGGTGCGAGCAACGTCGCCAAGGCCAAGTGGGGATTTGAACAGCCAGATATTGAAAACCGCTGCCGCGATGATGCCAAGAAGAACGAAGATGATTGCCGCATCTGCGTCGTCGTCATGAAGACATACCCACGCTGGCACGAGGCAGACTGCAATGCAACCCAGGCACGCGATCGCGCGCTGTATCGGGTTCAGTGCACGGCGCCAGCTCTCCGGTGGAACTGATGCACTACCACGATGCCTGGACACAGGGAGTAACTGCCGACCGGCCAAGCGGTCGGCTTCGTCCCATACAAGCAGGCTGCGCTCCGGGGTCACCTTGAACGCCACCAAGGTCTGATAGAACTGCTGAGGGCTAAGAGTGCGGCCATTCTGGAAGGCTTCCCAGAGAAATCCTGCGCAGCTTGCCTCTGCTCGCGTCAACGGTGCCTGGGGTTGGGCTGGTTTCGGGATCGGGGGCACCGGCATGTTTCTCCCTCCTCTACTGGTCCAGGCCCATGTTGGCGGCCGGGTGGTGGTTGCGGCGTTCGTCGCGGAGGCTGGCCAGGACGGGCCACATCCAGAGGATGAAGCCGGGGGTTTGCTTTACGTGCCAGGTTATTGTTTCCGAGGAGTCGCCTGGGGTTGGAGGCTCCAGGGCGATGGTATCCGCGCTGCGGGTGTAGCGGCGGCAGACCACGGCGCCGGTGTGGAGCTTGGCGAGAACCAGGTCGCCGGGTTGGGGGAAGTCGGAGGGGCGCACCAGCAGCAGGGTACCGGGTGGGTAGGTTGGAAGCATGCTGGTGCCGTCGATCCGGATGGCGAAGTCTCCCTCGGCGGCGGTTGGAAAGGCGCTGTAGGTCATGTCCCCGATGTCCCCGGTAAACTGGCTCAGTGGTTGGACTGAGGCCTCGTATTCCGCGGCAATGGCCACGGGGATCACGGGCACCTTGCGGCCCATGTCCTCGTGGGTTGCCGGCCGAACCTGGACGCTGTGCGGTACAAGAAAACTAGAAAAAGATTACAGAACTAGCTTGTACTAGCCGCGAACTAGCGTTATCGTCAGGGTAGTGAAAGCGGAGATGCAGATGAACGGATGCAAAACAGTCTGGATATCAGAAAAGTTGCACGGAAAACTGAAGCGCGAGTGCACCAAAATAAACAAGGCTGGTGCCCGGCCTCGTGTAACGTTGCAGGACCGGATTGAGACTCTGATCGGAAAGGGGTTGATGGCTGAAGTGCTGCTTCAGGGCTAGCGTTGGCTGGCGTAGGGGCGTTTTGCGGGGTTCGCGGGAATGGATGGATCGAGGAGATGAGTGATGGAGAGACTAGATGCGATGCAGGTGACCAAGCAGGTTTCGGGCTGCTTGGTTCTGTGCTTCGCCTGTGGCGTCACGTGCCTGTTGGTAGAGGACCGCGATCCTGGCGTGGGTCTTGGTGCTTACATGCTGGCGTATGTGGGCAAGGGACCGCTCTGCCTGGCTGATGGTGGGCACGGTGGGATCGCGGTTCAGGAGGATGCCGGGGTTTGCCTTGGCGGCGCTGGCACTGGAGCCTCCGGCGGCTATGGCGGTGGCCCAATCGAGGAGGGGCTGGGCGGCAGCGCGTGTGGCGTCGCGTACTCGGACACGGTGGGCGATGACTGCTGCGATGATCGCAGGAATGGCGATGCTCAGTATGAGGCCAACCATGGAGGAGTACTCCGCCAGGACGATGGCGCGATCTACTGGCTGGAAGTGCATGACGAGCGCTCCTGGACGGAGATCGTGTGGTGGGATTTCATTACCGGCTACTGGGCTGGGTTTGTGGTGTGGTTGTTGTTGACCTTGGCGATCTTCCCCCTACTAGAGCGGCTGTTCGAGCCGAAGGCAAAAGGGCTTGGCGAGCCGTTGAGGTGATGTGGCGTTTTGCGGGGTTCGCTGTTCTGGAGGTGTGAGTGATGGAGATCGGCAGCCTAATGGAAGAGGTGATCAAGCTGCGGTTGCAGCTCGACGCGTTGCTTGGGCACTTCGGGATTGTGATCCCGGAGTTGGACGCCCGGGCGACGGCGCTTTGCGATGAGGCGTTCGGGTCGATCCCGCCAATTGACGGACGGATGTGTTCAGGCCCACCGGTGGACAGTAGTGGGGATCCGAAGGTGCTCGCAGAGCGCCTTGAGATAGGGTGTGCTGCACACGTCATCGACGGCCCCGACAACGGCGCCGCACTCAGCGCAGCGGATGAGACAGACGGGAAAGTCAGCCCCGGAGACCTTGGTGCTGACGGCCTCGAAGGTGGTTCCGGGGCACTTGGGATCGGGACACCTGGATGTAATGGCCATGGCTCGCTCTCCGGTTCAGGGCGGGTTGCGGACTGCGCGGGGGTCGCTCCAACGGCCCCCGTGCCTTTGCCGTAGTATAGCGCGAGCGCACGGGGCGTTTGCGGGGTTCGCGGGAATGGTCGGATCTCAGGAAAGGAGTCTGGCGATGAGTGATGAAGCGAGCAGGAACACGGAACAGGCGAGGTTGGAGCGGGTGCGAGAGGCTCGGCGCGCGATTGCGGACACGCTTGCGGACGCGGCTGATTCTGGCGCTACGATCGATGAGCTTGCCGGGATGACGGAGGCGGCATTGAGCTCCGTGCTCATTGGCTGGCACGTGTTGGTTCAGCCCTATGCCACGGTCTGCGGTTAACAGTGGCGTTGTGATGCAGCTCAGCGGGACGCGGGTCAGTCCTTGCTTGTGATGGTTTTCTGGATGTGAGGCTAGTTGAAGACAAAGGGTCGACGCGATGACAGAGGCGGTGAGAATCCGGGCGGATGGACAGGTACAGATGCCTTACAGGTTGATGGCTGCGGAGGTCGCGCAGTTGGTTGCGCTGCTGAATGAGCAGCCGGTAATCCTCGGGGGGCTGACGCTGGATGGTGCTCGGGGCCTCATGGCCGGGCTTGCGGAGTATGCGGAGCGGGCGGAGGCGGCAGCGATCCGGCTGACGCTGGGGGACGATGCGAGCGGGGAGTATGCGCGAGAGCAGTACCTGGAGGCGTGCAGACGGGGGCGGAAAGCGTGGGGTAAGGCAGAAACCGCGAATGGGGCGAATGGGGCGAATGGGGGGCGTGAAGCGGAGGGGAAACGCGGGTGACGTACACGCTGAACATGGTCGCGGTGACGAGCCCGAGCCCAGAGGCCCTGGAGGCAGGGCGGGTGTTCGGAGAGATGGTCACTCCGCGACTGTTGGAG
>CAYOCZ010000200.1:0-6279 GCA_964402475.1 uncultured bacterium
GTGGGTTACCGGGGTCAAGCGTCCTCGGAAGATGCGCGGCGGCCGGTGGAGGAGCGGATGACCGCGCCGAAGATGAGGTTGAGTTCCTTGGCTTCCTGCCAGAGCTTGCGCGTTTCAGGGGCAGAATCCGGCAGGGCCGCGGTCAGCATGCGAAGCCAGTGTCCGGTCTCCCGGGATTCCTTTCGGCAGATGGCAATCTTGTGCCGGAAGTCGGACTTGGATTCGGCGTCGTTGGCCTCGCAGTAGTTCGCGCCGACGCTGGTAGCGGCCCGCACCAGTTGATTCACCAGCGGCCGCGTGACCGCCGTTTCGCGTATTGTCTGGGCGAAGCGAATGACCGCTTCGCCGAAGGACGCGGTGCGTTCCTCCAAGTCGAACTGCCGGCCAGGTTTCACCATCACGTGGATTCTATGGCGGCGGCGGCCGGCAATCAAGTCGCACTCCCGCATTCGGGCAATCGAGCTTCAATCGTCATTCGGATTTCGGGTTTCGGACTTGCCGCGGGCTTACAGCCCGCGGTAGAATTCCAGCAGGTCGGAGAGGGTCTTCGTGAAAGGGATTCCCGGTTTCCAGCCGGTCGCGGCCGTGAACTTGGAGGGGTCGCCGGTCAGGAGCGGGATGTCGTGCGGCCGGAACTTGGCGGCCGAACTCTGAACCTGCACCGGTACGCGGGCAAGGCTGCAGAGGTAGTCCACGCCTTCCTGAATCACCACCGGCTTGCCGGACGTGACGTTGTAGGTCTCGCCGGCGGCGCAGCGTTCGAGCGCCAGTCCGTAGGCCCGGACTACATCACGGACGTCGGTGTAGTCCCGCCTGACCCGGAGGTCGCCCATCTCAATCACCGGTTCTCTTGCCCCGCGTTCGATCTGGGCGATGGCGTTCGCCACCTTGGGGAAGACGAAGGCCGTGGTCTGGCCCGGGCCGGTGTGGCTGAAAGGCCGGAGGATGACAACGTCGAGCCCGAATGCCCGGTGGTAGAATTGGCCGGCTTCGCTCGTCATGTGCTTGCTCAAGGCATAGGGGCTGAGCGGCAGGGACGGCGCATCTTCGCTCAACGGCCGGCCGACGTTGGAGCAGCCGTAGACGTCGGCCGAGGAGATGAGGATGACGCGGCATTTGAGCTGGAGCTGGCGGACGGATTCGAGGAGCTTGAGCGTGCCGAGCGCGTTGACCTCGTAGGTGACCATCTGGTGCGACTCGGACAGGGCCACGGAACTGATGCCGGCAAGGTGGATGATGCCGTCGGGCCGGGTCGCTTCGAGCAGGGAGCGGGTCGCGTCGAAGTCGCAGATGTCGCCGCGGTGAAGCTCGGCCGGGAGGCCAGGCGGCGCGTCGGCCCAGTGGAGTCCGATGACCGTGTGGCCGGCGGCGGCAAGGTGACGGGCAAGGTGACCGCCGGCAAAGCCCTCGATGCCGGTGACGAGTATGCGGATCATGTCGGTTTCAGGATTTCCCCGCCGACGCGGAAGCCCGGCTCAGGCTTTCGCGCGCCAGTAGTCGAGCAGGTCTTTCATCGTCTGCTCGAACTTGTACTTGAG
Organism: uncultured bacterium; assembly: GCA_964402475.1. Classification (GTDB taxonomy): domain Bacteria; phylum Hydrothermota; class Tepidihabitantia; order Tepidihabitantales; family Tepidihabitantaceae; genus UBA2258. The sequence goes on from CAYOCZ010000200.1 coordinate 1,539, forward strand.
CTCCCAGCCGGTTTCCGTTCGGAGCTTGGTCGCGTCGCCGAGCAGCAGTTCGACGTCGCTCGGCCGCATCCGCTTCGGGTCGGGCCGGGTCTCGATCTTGACGCTGGAGAAGCTGAGCAGGATGTCGAGCATCTCGCGGATCTTGTAGCCTTTCCCGGTCGCCACGTTGTAGACGTCGCCGGGCTTGCCTTTCTCGAGCGCGAGGTAGTAGCCGACGACCGTATCGCGGACGTCGGTGAAGTCGCGGACCGCGTCGAGGTTGCCGACGTGAATCACCGGTGCCTGCCGGCCCTTTTCGACCTCGACGATCTGCTTAGCGAAGTTGGAGGTGGCGAAGACGTCGCCGCGGCGCGGGCCGGTGTGGTTGAACCCGCGGGTCCGGACGATGTGCATCCCGTAGCTCTGGTGGTACTGGTAGCCCATCAGGTCCTGGGCGACCTTGCTGACGGCGTATGGCGACAGGGGCCGGAGCGGGTTGGTCTCTTTTATCGGCGTCTCTTCGGGCAGGACCAGGCCGTACTCCTCGCTGGAGCAGGCGAGCTGCACTCGGGTCGGGCAGCCGACCGCGCGAATCGCCTCGAAGATGTTGGTCTGGCCGATGACGTTGGTCGTGATGGTCTCGGCCGGGGCGACCCATGACATCGGCACGAAGCTCTGGGCGGCGAGGTGGTAGATACGGTCCGGCTTCAGGTCCCGGATAAGCTCGTACATCGCGGTCGCATCGCGGATGTCGCAGACGTGAGTTGTTATCCGGTCGCCGAGCTGGGTGATGTTCTCGGTCCGGGAGCGCCAGCGCACCGTGCCGTGCACTTCGCAGTCGCCCCGGGACAGGAGATACTCAGCCAGGTGGCTGCCGGCAAAACCGGTAATGCCGGTAATGAGACACTTCAAGAAACCTCCCGCAATTCAGATACCGGTACTAGGCGTGAGCGCCTGAGGCCTTCTGGACTTTGCCTGAGCGGATGCAGCGCGTGCAGACCCAGATGCGCTTGTTTCCGCCTTCGACCTTGGCCCGGACGCGCTGCAGGTTGGGCTCCCAGGTCCGCTTGGTCACGTTGTGGGCGTGGCTGATACTCGAGCCGATCACGCCGACTTTGCCGCAAATCTCGCAATGTTTGGCCAATTTTCCTCCTTGGCGGTGTTAGACTCGGACAGAGGATAGCAGGAATAGCCGGACAGTCAATCCGCCCGGGCAGCTTTCACGATACGGCAGGCCGGGGCGCCCGGATTTGTTCCAGTCGTCACGAAGTAGACACCGGGGCGCACGCCGTCGCCGAATGAGAGGGAAACGGGAAATGCCGGACCGACCGGCGTGGAGCGTAGAAACCTGCCCGTGGCGTCAAACACACGCAAGGTTAAGGACGAAGGATGAAGATTCAGGGATGAATCGGAAAGGTGGATGGTCGTGGTCGTGCGGAACGGGTTGGGGCGGGCATCCAGCACAAGACGTCCCGCGGCAAGAGTCCTGTTCTCTGCGATCCCCGCGGGCAGGAGGTCGACCGGTACGCGTAGGTAGACGACCGCGTTTGTGGTTTGCGGCCCTTGGCTTTGTTCTGAGAACCCGGCAACTTGGTCCGCGAAGTAGATTATGTGAAGCGTGTCGTTGACCACCTCACTCAGGAACGGAAAGCGCTTGCTGGTGCTATCCGGCTGGGTTAGGCGCAGGGCCGGCCCCCAGTTGTGGTTCGCGTCAATCGTACGGGCGGCCCAAATGTCGGCGCGGCACAAACCGGTAACGGGATCTACGTTACCCGGGTCGAACTGCTCCCATACCGCGTAGAGTTCGCCCAGAACCCGGTTCATCCCGATGCTGGGTCGGTCCGCAGCCAGCGCCACATCCCCGAGCCGGGTCCCGGTCGGGCAGGAGTACTCGTGTACGAGGCGCCAGTAGGGATTGGGGTACTTGGAGTAGTGCCAGATCTGCGAGTGAGTGACGTCGGTTCCGTCATACAGGCCGGTCAGCAGGTGGATGCGGATGGTGTCGTAGGTTCCGCAGCCGGAAAGCAGGGACCGGGACAGGGGCGACGGAACCGAGTCCGACAGCCGCGACACCGCGAACCAGATCTGACCATTATTCGGAGTCTCCTGGAGAAAGAGGGCGCCGCGGTCCGGGCCCTCGGTTTCCGCCCAGATGAATCCGTACCGGCCGCTCTGCTTCGATACGGCCAGGTTGAACGCTGGGAAGGCGCCCACGTGGCCGATGAGCCTCGCCCCGGCCCGAGACCGGTAAATGAGCGAGTCGTCGCTCAAGGCGGCGAACTTATAGAAGCCGAAATTGGCCGCGCCGACCAGCGTGTAGCGGCAGTCTCCGCCGACTTCCTGCTCGTGGAAGTTCCCCGTTCCCGAGCTGCTGTCGACGAACCGGGTCAAGAGGTGCGTGTTGCGGAACAGGTGATCGGCGGAAATCATGGCGCTGCCGAAGCGGACGTTGACGTCCATCGAGCCGAGAGTACGCGGTTCCGAGTTCACGACCATTCCGCCGGGCCAGCGCCAGCCGCCGCTGCGGGGTCGGAAGTTGTAGCGGATCAAGCCGTACCCGTCCTTCCAAACCGCATGCGTGCCGGAAAGCGAATCGAAGGCAACGTACCGGACCGCAGGGCCATACATCTGGCGGTCGCGGGACGTGAAGCCGATGGTCTCAGGGACGACTTGCGCCCGGGCACTGGCGACGAGCGCCAGCAGCGCCATGCTCGTCAGGCAAATCTGCAATCGGTTCCTCATAGGAAAGTCCACATTGAATATAGACCGGGGTTCTGGCTAGTCAAGTTGTCGGCAGGTTCATCACTGGTTGCCAACTGCTTGTTCACCGGACCGACACCGGAGACCCACCGGTTGCGCCCGGCTTTCCGGCAGCTTATGCCCAGGTTACGAACCACTTGTCCACACCCGGTTGGGGCTGCTTGACACGGCGGGGACGCGTTCGTATCTTCATCCATGACCAATCAGGCGAATAGAGCGTCTCTCCACGCCGTTGTCTCCGGCATTGTTCAGGGCGTGTTCTACCGGAGGTTCGTGCTTCGGGAGGCGACAGAACTCCGCCTGTACGGGCGAGTACGGAACCTGTTCGACGGGCGGGTGGAAGTCGAAGCCGAGGGCGAAAGGCGGCGGCTGGAGCAGCTCATCACGCGGTTGCACAAAGGTCCGCCCGACGCGCAGGTAACCGACGTGGCGACAGAGTGGGGTACGTACCGGGCCGTATACGGGGACTTCCGGATAGACCACTCCTAGCTGCGGGACGTCTTGCGGCTCCCCCGTCGGAAGTCGAAGAGCCCTGCGCTTGACCCCTCGAATCCTCGACCCTTGAATCCTGGCCATGCCCTCGGTTTCTTGACAACTTCAGGCGTGCTTCTATGATAGGCGCGTGAAAGAAGCAACGTTGATGGCCGGGGCATTGGACCTGGCCAGGCGCGGGTGCGGTCGGGTTTCGCCCAATCCGATGGTCGGCGCCGTGCTCGTCAAGAACGGCCGGGTGGTGGGCCGAGGCTGGCACCGCCGCTTCGGCGGACCGCATGCCGAGGTCGAGGCGATTGACGCTGCCGGCCGCCGGGCACGAGGCACCACTCTCTACGTGACAATGGAACCGTGCTGCTTCCACGGCAAGACCCCGGCCTGCACCGATGCGCTCCAACTGGCCGGCGTCAAACGGGTCGTGGCGGCGACGCTCGACCCGAACCCGCGCGTCAACGGCAGGGGAATGCGTTGTCTGCGAGAGCGCGGCACCAAGACCGCGGTCGGGCTGCTGGGGAGAGAGGCACGGCGATTGAACGAGGCCTATTTCACATCCGAGCGCAAGCACCGACCGTTCGTCATCCTGAAAGTCGCGGCGACGCTGGATGGCATGATTGCTGACTCCAAGGGTCGTTCGAAGTGGATAACCGGGCCGCAGGCTCGCGCGATCGGGCACGGGTTGCGTCTGTGCGCGGATGCGATTGCCGTCGGGGTGAAGACCGTGATTGCCGATGACCCGCTCCTGACCTGCCGCGCAAAGCCGCCCAAGCAGCTCGTGCGCGTCGTCCTCGATTCGGACCTCGAGATCCCGCCCGGGTCACGGCTGCTCAAAGAGCCCGGCCCGGTGCTGGTCTTCACCGCCAGCAGCAATGCGGCGCGGGCCGAGCGCCTCTGGGCGAAGGGCGTCGAAGTGCTCCGTGTCGGACGGGAGAAGAACGGGCTGCTCAGTTGGGCGGACATACTGGCAGGGCTGCACCGCCGACATCTGCAGACCGTGCTGGTGGAGGGCGGGGCGACCGTGGCCTCCTCGGCGCTGGAAGCAGGCATTGTTGACAAGGTGTACGTGTTCCAGTCCCCGAAGATACTCGGCCCGGGCAAGTCTTTCAGTCACGGCCTTGCCGTACGTGGGCTGGGGCGGGCGCTGGAACTCAAGCCGGTGGACCACCGCTGCATCGGCTCGGATTTCCTCACGGAAGGCTATGTTCACCGGGCTCATTGAAACCGTCGGCCGGGTCGAGCGGGCGGTCGGTAGGCAGGGCAACCGCGTGTTCACGATTCAGGCCGCGTTTGCCGCGGAGTTGAAGCTCGGCGAGAGCGTGGCGGTCAACGGCTGCTGTCTGACCATCACCAAGGCAGACAGGCAGAGCTTTGATGTCGAGGCCGTTGCCGCGACCCTGGTCAGCACAAGCTTGGGCCGCCTGAAGACCGGCGACGCGGTGAACCTGGAACGGGCGCTGCGGGCCGGGGACCGGCTGGGCGGCCATTTCGTGCAGGGGCACGTTGACGAGGTCGG
>CAYOCZ010000201.1:0-6239 GCA_964402475.1 uncultured bacterium
AGCCACTCCATGAGATTGCCCCAACGATTGCGGAGCTGATGGACTGCCCGTTCGGATTCGTTGGCCGGCACCATGCCCGTCGCCTGGCCGGGCTCGCGCATGTCAAAGACCTCGGGCGGCACGGAAATTGCATCGCGCCAACTCTCTGCGACGACGTTCGCGACGTTCCGGGAGTAAGGCTCTTCGACGTTCGGCTGCGCGTAGCGGGTGTTGATACGACCCCGCTCACGAGTAAACGCGATCTGCTCAACCCGCACGATCTCATCGGTGCCTCGGGAAGGCGTAGCAGGCCAATACGGAGCGAGAATCTCAGGCGGAGTATTCGCGGTCTCCCAGTAAGCCTGCAACACCTCAGGACGAAGCTCTCTGTGAACTGGCATCGGTTTTCACCTCGCTTTCCTATGCGGCTATGCGTGCGGCCGCTGGACGATGTGGATGCTCAGCGGCGCGCGCTGCTGGAATGTCCCGAGCAGTATCTCGTCGAGCGTCGGGGTCGTGTTGAACCAGATGTCCTCCTCGCGGATGACACCTTCCGTCACGACCTCGGCGGTCGCGATCTGCACATCACCGTCCGCATTGATTCGCAGGTCGAGGTCTCTACGCAGCATCCCGGCCTGACGAATCTCGTTGTCGGCGGTCCCGATGAAGTGATCGGTGTCAGCGGAACCGTTCTCCGTGACCTCGATCCAGTCATCGATGGCGAGGGCGTTCGCGGCGTTCGTGGTGGTGATCGTGTTGGTGTCGTAGTCAATCGCCGTGATAGCGCCGAGGTCAGTGACCGCCGTCGCAGGCCCGGCTACGTCAATCGCCTGCACGGTGTCCCCGACCTTGAACGGTTCGGCGTCGTCAACGATGGTCTCATCGACCGGATCGGTAGCCACGGTCGCGACTCGCGTCCGGCGGATCGGTAGCCACGCACCCAGGTCGTGGTCGCTTCCGGACTTGACCGGGGCCATTGGGCTAGTGCGCAGCAGGACCGGGCTTGCATGATCCAGTGGGTCGGTTGCATCGCTGGGGATCAGCACTCCAAGCATCTTCTGAATCGCCTGGAAGATGTCGCCCTGCGCGATGTCGTGACAGTCAATCTCGACGTCGTATGGCATTAGTTTGCCCACCTCCTATCGCCTCGTTACTTGGCGTAGCTCGCCCTGATCTCAGCAGCCCGCGTCTCGGCTGCTGCGTGTTGCGCTGCTTCCTCGGCGTTCGTCGGGTCTTCAGAGCCCGTGAAGACAACCGAGTCGCCCCGGCTCGTCATCACCTTGGGCCCCGAGCCGATGATCGCGTCGGTGAACGCCTGCAGGAGCGAGACCTCCTGCTCCTGCTCGCTCGTCACGTCCTCGCCGTCCGCGCCCTTGGTCGTGACTTGCGCCATGATCTTGACCTTTTCGTCAACGGAGGCCAAGTGCGTCACGACCGCCAGTGTCCGGGCCTTCTGGGCCGGCGGCAGGTGGCCCGACTCGACGAGCTTGTCCACGATGCCCTGCGCATTCTGCGCGCGGGCCTGCTGCTGGACGGCTGCAAGCTGCGTCGCCTGCCCATCGATGGTCTCCTGCATCTGCGCGAGGACCTTGACGGTCTCCTCGTCCGCAGCGGGCTTCGGCGGATCGGTTCCTTTCTCCGGCTTCTCGCCGGTGGGCTTCTGTGAGAGGGTCTCCACCTCGGCGGCCAGGGACTCGATGTCCTCCTCGGTCGGTGTGGTCCCGACCAACTTCTTGATTCGCTCCTTGAGACTCATGTTCGGTTTCCCTCCTTCCCGTTCGGGTGCTTGCGGTCTCACGTCGCCGAACTCCTGGGAGTTCATGACGAGCTCCCAGGGCATCCCGCGCACGGCGGGGTAGTCAACCCAGCTCACACCGACGAGCGCCTCGCCGAGTTTCTCACCACTCGTGCCCATCGTGTAGGCAGGGTCAATCTCAGTCGAGAGATAGCGCAGCGTTCCGTTCTGCACCAGACCAGGGAGATCGGAGTCGGTGACCAGCACGTCGCCTACGAGCAAGTTGGCCTTCTCGTCGAAGCTCAGCGCCTTGAACCACCCCTGGGTAGACCGGCCGTCAACGGAGAGAGGCTTTCCATCCGCGTCATATCCGTGCATGGGCTTCAGGGCAGGCTCGAAGCTGTCCTCAGCCTGCACACGGGCGAAGTTGGCAGCGAGCGCCTTGAGGCCGTCGGCGGTCCAGTCGACGCCATTCCACTTGCCGGGCCGCATGAGCGGCAGGCCCTTGATGATCTGTCGGCCCTGCTCGTCGGCCTCGAACCGGACCTCGTGCGTGCCGGCCTGCAGGTCGTTGAGGAATATCTGCGCCTGTGTGTTAGCCATCAGTCCATCCCCTCCAGTTTGCGGTCGAGCAGGGCAACGACCGCCCGGACATCCTCGTGCTCACTGGCCCTTAGCGGGTACAGGAAGTCGCCCGCGTCCGCCTCGCGTGTGGGCATCTGCGTCAAGTCAATCTTCCCAAAGCCACGCATTGGCTGCCGCTCCTCGGGCCAGTCCTTGACCTCGGAGGCCCTTGTCCAACTCGGGTCCTCGTCAAACAGGATGGGCACAAGCTCACTGCGGCACGAGTAGTGCAACGGCGGAGTCACACCGTCAATCTCATCAGCCTTGAAGCTGCGTCCGTGCAGGGCCTCGCACTCCTCGGTCGTCCTGTCGTCCATGATCGCCACGAACTGATAGCCCTTGACCGCCCCAGACGCCCGATTCCGGGCCACCTGCCCGTGGTTATACAGGTGCGCGCCCTCAGTCCGCGCGATGGTCTCCCGATGCCAAGTGCTTCGCCCGAAGCCGTCGCGCTTGAGGCGCTCCATAGTGGGGCGCACGCCCAGGCCTTCCCGGGCGGCGTCGGCTACGATGTCCCTGCAGAGCCGTCGGCGGAGGGCCTCAATGTCGTGCTTGAGCGGCGGAATACGGGTCGCGACGTACCGCGCAATGGCCTCCTCGGGCACGATGATGTCCTCGGCGCGAAGCACGAGGTTCGTCAGGTGGTCCGCGCCGCGGACCCGTGCCTCGCGCCGCACATGTTTGCTCCAGGCCCGCAACATCCCATCCAGCCGTCGCTGGCTCGACCGCCAGCCGGTAGTCATAGCCTCGGAGAACCCTCTGCCCATCAGGGGCGGGTAGAGTCCCCGTTCGATGCCTATGGCGCCCCATTCGCGGAATCGTGACGCGGCCTGGCGGAAGAACTCCTCGTCGGTAGCCACCAGATCGCGCCGGATCGCGCCGACCGCCCAGTCCATGACGGTCGTGTTGCGGGGTCTGCGCCTGGCGGCGAAGATCATCGGGGCCAGTTGTCGCGCCGCAACTGTGCTCATTCGGGAACCTCTTCCGCTTCGGCCATGCTCGCCAGGATCGGCGAGAATAGCTCGCGGTGCTTGGCCTCATCCGCCGGGGTCAGCGCGAAGCCGCCCATCGCAACTGCCTGGTAGGCCCGCATGACGCCCTCGAACACCCGCGACAGCATTTCCAGGTCGTCGGTCCTGAGCGGCTCCCACCCCCACTCGCCATACTGCTCCTGCTCGCCGCGGTTGTAGACGATTAGTGACTTGGCGATCTGGTCGACGAGCACGTCGCCGAGTTCGTCCTGGATGCCCTCCAAGAGCATGAGGAACATATCCATGACCTCGCTCGTCTGCGCTCGGCTGGCGTGCTCGGGTTCTTTGAACAGAAGTTGCGGGGTCAGGACCGAGAGGAAGAGCTGCGCATCCCAGTAACGGCAGCTCAGGTCGAAGGCCTTGCCGTCGCCGGTTGCAGCGAGGGAGTCAATGTCCATCTTCTGATCCGGGTCGCCAGGGATGGCGACCATATCCCCGACGACATGCTTGCGCCACATGTCCACGAACCACTGCGCCCAGGGAATGCTCTTCCCGTCGTCGTCCTCGATGCTCCCCTGCGGCACCCGCACGAACGGCGTCGGGCAGGCGTGGCGCTCGCAGAACGTGTTCCAGAATCGCTCGAGGGTGACTTTGCTATACCAAGCGCGGCGCGCGGAGTCGAGGAGGCTCTGTCCAAGGACCTGCTCACGCAACTCACGGTCGAGCGGCCAGTAGATCACATCCTGTGGCCTGTGGATGACCGGCGCGGCCCCTATCGTGTCGGGGTACTGGACGAACTCCTCGATGTGCTTGGTCTTCGGGTCGAGTCGGATGCCCTGCCCCTTGCGCTTGTCAGCGTGGCTGTATGTCGAGAAGAACGTCAGCGGGTGGAGCAGCTCAACGCCGTCAAGCCGCCACTGCTCAGCGTCCGTGGCCCAACGCTTCTGACAGACGGAGAAGCCCGCCCAGAGAGCGGACAGCATCTGCCGAACGATGGCCTTGGCCTGGTGGTCAAGCTGCTCGCCGATGAACTCCTGCATCGGCTCGTCCTCGTTGTGGTACTGGCCGACGTTCTTCTGCAGCATGAGTCCGATGACTTTGAGCGCCAGGCCGACCGACGGATCGTACTTCTTCATCAACCAGAACTGCGCGATCTTCTCCCGCGTCTCGGGGAAGGTCTTATAGGGACCGTAGCTGTAGTCCTCGAAGGTCCGCGATGCGATCACCGCGTCAGGCGTAGCTGGCAACGTAGTGCCCCTTCCCGAAGACCGGCTTCTGTTGGGCCCCACCTCGTTCGCGCTCGATGACGGCGTACCTGAGCGCATCCATCACGTGATCTCCCTGTTTCAGTGGCCGCTCGTTTTCCTTGGGCTTCCCGTCCCGATCCTGCTCCCACTGGTACGAGGCGAACTCGGATTGCAGGTTGACGCACTGCGGGGCCACGCGGAAGTTGTCCGTCTCAATGAGTGAGGAGACGGCGCGAATGCCCGTGAGCACATCGTTGTCTGCGGCGTGGGCAGGGATGCCCGCACGGGTCAGGTCCCTGATACTGCCGGGTGCGGACGGATCACACCAGAACGCCTCCGGCTCCCACTCGTCCTTGAGTTCCTTCGCGATGGTCAGCCAGTCAGCGCCTGCGTTCCCGGCAATCGACAGGTTGCGGTGATACTCCTCCTGCACAGCGTGAAGGCGGCCGCTTTCGTCTTCGGCCAGAACGATCATCGCCCCAGGCGCGATGAAGCCAAAGTCTACGCCGACAATCGTGCGCCTGAGGGTCTTCTTCGGCGGCGCTTCCTCAACGTGACGCTCGACGGAGAAGTTCGGATAGATCAGCCCCTCGAATGCCACGAACTCGGCGTCGAGCTCCTGTGCGGCGAATGGGCCGGTGTAGGATTCGCGGAGGGATCGCAAGAAATCCGGGGATAGGTGAGCGTTGTCTTCGAGCCGAGCGCGGATCCACCAGTAGCCCGCTGGCGGATTCTCGACGAACTGCTCGTGTACCCAGTTCTTGCCCTTAGGCGTTGTGGTGATCCATCCGCCCTGTCGCCCTGTGCGCCGGATGCGACCCTGCAGCACGGCGAATGTGTCCTTGGGGCACAAGGCCGCCTCGTCCAGCCAGAAGAAGTTGAGGTTGGGGCCTCGGAGGGAGTCAGGGTCAGCGGCGTGTGCGAACCAGAGCGTGCTACCGTTGCAGAATGTGGCCTTGCGCTCCACGCGGTTGTAGTCTGTCACGTACCCCGGCCAGCGTTTGCGGATCTCATCGAATTCGACGAGGATGGTCTTGGTCAGCATCGGGTAGGTCGGCGCGGCGGCGAGGCCAACCGTGTTCGGCTCGGCGAGCCACCACATCGTTTCGTGGATGCCGGCGAGGGTCTTGCCCGACCCGATGGAGCCGACGAACGCCCGGAAGCGTGCGCGGTTGCCGTGGAAGGCAAGCTGCTTCTCGTGCCGGGGCGTTGCCCAGGGCTTGTATCCAGTCGTCAGGTCAAGCTCCGTCGCTGCCATCCTGCTGCTCGTCCTCCCCAAGTTGTGGGACCTTGATGATCCTGATTGTCAACGGGTTCTCGGGATCGCCCGAGTGCTCCAGGCGTTGCTTCTGCGAGTAGGTGTCCGGGTCTAAGATCGAGAGATACCACCGCGCGTCGGCAGTGTTACCTGCTTTCGCCGAGTCGAAGACGACCTTGTTGAGCTTGACCTGGCGAACGCCCCTGGCCTGGACAATCGCGTCGCGAAACGCGACATAGCACGGCGCCTTGCCCTGCTCGCCCTTGGTCATCCACTCGGCGACGGTAGCCTCATTGAGCCTGAGGGCATTGCAAGCTGCGCGGCTGGTAGCCCCCATGCCGATGATCGATGCGAACTGCTTGGTCACCGCCTTCGTACAACGGGTCTTCGGCCCAGGTCTCTTCTTGCGCCCGTTGCCCTTGCCG
>CAYOCZ010000202.1:0-6238 GCA_964402475.1 uncultured bacterium
GAGCCGGTCCCGACGACGAGAAGTCCGAGAGCGACGTGGCGCTGGTGCCGTTCAGGAGCGATGCGACCGATAGGATGTTCTTCGCGTTTCCCGGCTCGGTTATCTGGTACTGCGACGAATGGCCCTGGTTGCCGCACGACTTGATGGTCTGGATGTCCTTGTTCTTCCAGGAGAACCGGTCGAACGTTGCCGCGGCGTTCGTGTACTGCCCTTTGGTCAGCGTCCACCACGAGCAGGAAATCGTGTGGGGCCGGAGCTCGGGATTGCGCAGGTCGTTGGTTATCATGTTCAGCGGCACCGTGAAGTCGTCGCCGGGCGGGTCCGGAATCGGCGAGAGCTGGACCAGCCGGGCCGACTTTGAGTGGCCGTCGTTGGCGTTGTCGCCGCCGTTGACGGAGTCGTTGCCGGCAATCGTTCCGCCCACGTGCGTGCCGTGGTCGCTGGGATTGCCCACGCCGCCGGCCGGCGGGTAGTGCTTGACCACCACCAGCTTGCGGTGGGTCGGGAACTCTCCCGTGTCGGAAATGGGGACCGTCTGGTCATAGAAGGCCCAGTGGTTGACGTCAATTTGCCCGTCGGAGTAGCCCAGGATCTCATCTGCGCCGAAGATGCCCTGGTCCCAGACTCGACGCTGGTCATCGGTCCAGGTCTGCGCGACCCACTGGCAGTCCACGTTCTCGGGCTCGGGCGCGTGCCATTCCTCCATCGAGAAGACCCAGCTTAGCCGCGCGACCGCGGCCAGCTGGCCACGCGAGCAGTCGACCTCGATGACCTTCATCGCCTCGGAGACGCCGGTGCGGACGACCGCAAGACCCATCGCCTCGAGCTCGGCCTTTGCCGCCGCGATATCTTCGGGATAGAACAGCACGACCGAGACTCGGCCGAACCCTGCCTCAGCAAGAGTCAGAGACCAGAGCTTGTACCCGGGCTGGTAGACGCCGACCCAACGCACGAACGGCAGCGCCGACACTTCTCCCGCAACGGCGCGGTTCATCTTCACGAATGCCAGGTAGCGCGAGTGAAAGCCGAGGAACTCGCCGCCGGCGCGCTGAAGCTGGTCAATCTGCGAGCCGTACACCGGCCCGCCGAACTGCACGAGATAATAGCCGGTCCCGTCTCCGGGATATTCGTCCATCTGGAATTCCGCCGGCAGCTGGGGCTGCTCACTCAAGGGGTCAAACTTCCGGCTGTCCCAGAACCCGACCTGAAAATCCTCCGGGTTCGTCTGCGGCGTGGACCTGCCGCTGCGCGCGGGACGGAACGGGTTGGCCGCGAACGCCGCGGCTGCCAACATGAGCACTGCGATTACTGCGTTCTTCACTATTGTTCCTCTTTGGGCGAGAGCACGTGCGGCCCGCGCCATCCGTGAATCTCGATCTTCATGCCACGACCTTGGTCACGGCCCCGTCCGGTTTCGGTCCAGCCGGAAAGACACCGGCCGCGGGAAAGTGTAACTCATTCGGCTCCCCCGTGCAACTCCGTGCACGCCCGGGCTTGTTGACAGTGAATGCGGCGTCGCGATACTGACAACGTGAGTAGGATTGTCAGCGTCATTCCGCTCCGGCGAGTACTGCCGGAAGCAGGTGCGCTGGTCGGCGCGAAGGCACTGAACCTGGCCGCGTTGATGCGGGCCGGCCTGCCGGTACCGGAGGGCTTCGTCGTCACGGCCGAGGCCTATCGCGCGCACGTCTCCACGCTGCCGCTCGGCCAGCCGCAGCGCGAGCGCCTAGCCGCAATTCGGGAAGTCATCACTGCCGGCGAAATGGCCAAAGACACGGCAGCCGGGATCCGCGCTGCCTTCAAGGCGCTCCGAACGCCCCTCATCGCGGTTAGGTCGTCCGGAACCGTCGAAGACCTGCCCGGCCACTCGTTCGCTGGGCTCTACGACACCTATCTCCGGGCGACCGACGCCAACGGCTGCATCGATCTCGTCAAACGGTGCTGGGCGTCGCTCTGGACCGAACGGGCGTTCGATTACCGCACCCAGAACGGGTTGGCCTCGGCGGCCCCTGTCGGACAGTGCGACCACGACAAGGCAGCCATGGCCGTCGTCGTCCAGCAGCTTGTTGCCGCTGATGCGGCGGGCGTGGTCTTCACCGCCGACCCGGTCTCGGGTAATCGCGACCGAATCGTCGTCGAAGCCTGCTGGGGTCTTGGCGAAGCGCTCGTCTCCGGCAAAGTCACGCCCGACCGCTTCGCGCTGAGCCGCCAAGGCCTGCGCGTCCTGGAACACGCGGTCGCCGCCAAGACGGTCGAGGTTGTGCTCTCACCCGAGGGCACGACCCGCGAACGGGTTGTACCATCGGACCGAACCGGGAGGTCAAGCCTGGCAGAGGCGCCGGCGCTGAGGCTGGCCCGGCTCGCACTCAAAGCAGAGAAGGTCTTCGGTTCGCCGCAGGACATCGAGTGGGCGCTGGCCGGACCCGACCTGTTCATCCTCCAGTCGCGCCCGATTACGACGCTCGCCAAGCCGCACTGTCGGACAGGGGCCGCTGAGGCCAAGTCGTGGGAGGACCGCCAGGTCTGGTCCAACACCAATGCCGCCGAGGTCCTGCCCGGCGTTCTGACGCCACTGGTCTGGTCCACGGTCGGCGACTACGTGGGCAAGCTGCTCGGCGGTATCGTCGAGCGCATCGGCATCTCGCTGGGCGAGAACCCGCTCTTCGACAACGTCGCGGGCCGCCTGTACATGAACCTGAACACGTTCACGGGTATGGTGCGCTTGATGCCTTTCGCCGGCCGGATGAGCCAGGCCCGGATGTTCGGTGGCCAGAACCTGAAGCCGGAAGACCGCGCCAAGCTCGAGCTCGGGCCCGACGACTTGCCGTATATCAAGGTCAGCCCGTTCAAGACGCTGCTCAAGCTTCCGGGGTTCATGCTCTGGATGTCGCGCCACGGCCCGGGCCGGGGCCGCAAGTGGATCACCGCGGCCCTCACCGCCTATGAGCAGAAGCCGCGGCCGGACCTGACCCGGTTCTCGGAGGCGGAACTGTCGGCCAAGGCCGTGGCCACGCTGGCGCAGATGAGGGTCGGCGGCGAGGGACTGGGTTACGCGCTGGGCGGTATGATGTTCACGTCGGTGCTGTACGACCTGTGCAAGAAGTGGTTCAAGGACGCGACCGGCGTCAACGCCAGCCGCCTGCTGGCCGGCACCGGCGAGCTGCAGAGCGCAGAGGCGGGAATCGCACTCTGGCGACTCGCGCACGATGCAACCGCATCGCCGGACGTTCGTGGCATCCTGCTCTCGTCTGCCGCATGGGCAGAAGTCCGCCCGCAGTTGGCATGCTCCACGACGGGCCGCGATTTCCTGGCTCGCTGGGACCGGTTCCTGCACCTTCACGGCCACCACGCCCGCGGCGAGATGGACATGTACAACCCGCGCTGGCGGGAGCAGCCGGACTACGTGCTCGACGTCGTCCGCAACTTCATCCGCGCCGGAAGCAAGGCCGACCCTGAAGCCGACCAAAGGCACCACGCCGAGGAGCGCGACCGCCTCCGCGTCGAGCTGCTCGGCCGCCTCCGCAACCCGGTCAAGCGGTGGGTCTTCAACTACGTCGTGCGCAAGGCACAGCTTTCCGCCGCCATCCGCGAGAACGTGAAGGACGCGGCCATCCGCATCATCGCCGACACACGTGCGCTGGTTGTCGAGCTTGGACGCAGGCTGACCGCGCGCGGAGTGCTGGCCGAGGCGGACGATATGTTCTTCCTGCGGCTTGAGGAAATCGCGCCGATTGTCAGCGGCAACGCCGGGTTCGACGTGCGCGCCAAGGTCGCGGAACGGAGGGCGCGCCATGAGCGGAACCTCGCCCTCTCGCCGCCGGCGATTGTCGTCGGCAAGTATGACCCGGCGAAGCACAAGCCTGACGTGTTCGACTCAACGTCCGAGGAACTGACCGGGCTGGCGGTCAGCCCCGGCATCGTGACTGGCCCGGCGCGCGTGGTACTCCTCGCCGGTACCGAGCAGGTTCTGCCTGGGGAAATCCTCGTCGCGCCCTTCACCGACCCGGGCTGGACTCCTTACTTCATCCCCGCAGCCGGAATCGTGATGGACCAGGGCGGGCTGCTGAGTCACGGCAGCATTGTGGCGCGCGAATACGGCATCCCCGCAGTTGTGAACGTCGGCCCGGCCACCAAGCTCTTCAAGACCGGGCAGATGATTCAGGTTGACGGGAACAACGGCGTCGTCAGGATAATGGCGGCACAGGAATGACGAATTCGTAATTCCTGATGCCTAGCGACTGACTAGCGGCCGACAACGTACACCTTGCCGTTGTCGGCTGCTACGTACAGCCGCTGGCCGTCCGGAGATGGTACCACGTCGTAGACGTCGTCAGGCATCGCGATGACGCGGACGACTTTGTTGTCGGATGTCCGCACCACTGCCAATGCCCCATTGCCATCGTCGTCGCTGCACGTAACGTAGAGATGCGAACCATCCGGGACGATGTCCGCACCCCAGCCCGGCGCGAGCGCTATTGAGTCAATGAAGGAACCAGTGGCAGACTGCCGGACCGAGACGCGCTCGTGTTCGAGTGCATAGAGGATGTTGCCGGCCGGATGCAGGACCAGCGCGTCCGGCCCTTCGTACACATGGGCCGGTACCTGCCATTCGATGGTGTTGTCCGACAGCCTGATGGCGCAGACTCGCCCCTCAACGTCTGCGGCATAGAGGCGAGCGCCGTCGGGCGCGACCTGCATAGACGTAACGTAGCTGTAGGCACCGAGCGCGAGGATCGTGTCTTCGACTACGCAATCGGGCAACCGGATGACAATTATGAAGTCTGGATCATCGTCAACCGCCGAAAAGAGCCGCCGCCCGTCAGACGATACGGCAATACCAGTCACTGCGTCGTAGCCCAGCATCAGGCTATCTACCACAACCTGGTCTGCGGTGCGGACGACGGCTAGGAACTCATGGCGGTAGTGTGTAGCGTAGACGTACTCGCCGTCGGGAGAACACACCATCCGTTCGCCGCCCCCTCCGCCCCACCAACCTGCATAGAAAGGAACCTGAGCGACAAACTGCAGGTCCGACGTCCGCACGACCCACAGCGAGGCGTCCCACGCACTGGTAACGTAGATGAACTCACCACCGGGCAGCACTTGGACCTCAACCAGCAGTAGGTCTTCGTTGCTTACACTGACTGAATCGATGACCCTGTATGGATAGGGCGGGACGACGGAGGTCACGCTGCAGGGCGCTGACCATTCCGAGAACTCTTTCCGGTCGTCGTGAGCCTGCGCGCGCACCGCAAAGACTCCGCCGTCTCTCCACGAATGCGACAGCTCAAAGGTCTCGCCGTGCCCAGACCACGGAGATGTATCGCCATCTCCCCATTCAAACCTGACGTAGACCAGGCCGTACTGTTTGCCGTTGGACGCCGCTGTCTTGAAGGTGTAGGCTGAGTCCACTTCGACCGAGTCCGGCCCGACCGGAACGGCCGGCGCGTCGGGCCGGTTGTGCATGCAGCCCGCGGCGAACAGAAGTCCGAGCACAAGCAGCGGGCCACCGCGCAACGAACCAAGGAAGAAGGGCGATCTCGACATCAGTGCCTCCCTTTGGGGTCGCGGGATTATACCACCGCCCGGACGCCGGTCAATGCGCGTGCCGGTCAGGCGTGAAGCTGGTGGCGAACCGTCTCCGCCAGCGAAGGACCGAAGCCCTTGACCTTCGCAATCTCCTCGACGGCCGCGAGCCTGACCTTGTCCAGGGACCCGAAGTGCTGAATCAGCGCCTTCTTTCGTACGGGCCCGAGGCCGGGAATCTCGTCCAGCTCTGACTCGACCATCTTCTTGCCGCGCAGCTTGCGGTGGAAGGTGATGGCGAACCGATGCGACTCGTCGCGAATACGCTTCAAGAGCTTGAGCGCGGGCGACCTGACCGGAATCGCGATTTCGCGGCCGTCGTCGTAGTAGAGCGTGTCGGTTCGCTTGGCCAGCCCGAGAATCGGAATCTCGGCGTCGAACTGGCCGTAGGCCTTCACTGCCGACGATAACTGCCCTTTGCCGCCGTCAACCAGCACCAGATCCGGCAGCGGCCGGTTCTTCTCAAGCAGGCCGCGCACACGTCGCGCCAGCACTTCTTCCATCATCGCAAAGTCGTTCGACCCGGTCACGGCGCGAATCTTGAACAGCCGGTACTGCTGCTTGGTCGGCCGGTCGTCACGGAACACGACAATCGAGCCGACCGCGTTGGTGCCCTGTGTGTTCGAGATGTCCACGCCCTCTATCAAACGCG
>CAYOCZ010000203.1:0-6205 GCA_964402475.1 uncultured bacterium
GAGCAGCCTCGACACGGCCAGGGCCAGCAACAGGCCGGCGACTGCAGTCATTGCATACTCGAGGTAGACGAACCGTCGTTTGACCAGGCCGGTGACGGATGGTCTTGAGCGTTTGACCGGGTGGAGCTTGTCGAACGGAGCATCGAGCCACTCGTTGAGCACGTAGTTAGCCGAGGACACAAGGCAGACACTGGCCAGGCCCAGCAACAGGGGCCCGATCAATGGCAGCAGCGGGGTTCTGAGCAGGATGACCGCCGCGAACGTGCCCGGCAGCACGGCCAGGTTCTTGACCCAGTGGTCAGGTCGAGCCATTCTCACGTAGCTCTTCATACCGTGGTCGATACGGCCGGTCTGAACAGAACCAGCAGGGAATCCCGAAGGTTGAGTTTCACGGTCGGACGCGAGAACCGGGCGGGATTGCGAAATCGCAGGAAACCGGGAAGATACCGGTTGAGTCGCTCCAGCAGGTACCCCAGCGGGAAGTACCACGCCGGTCGTCTGATGAGCACCTGCGCGAGGCCGACCTTGTTCAGGGCGGCGAGGATTGTCTTCTGGTTGAAATACCCGATGTGCGCGGTACGGAAGTGCCACCACTTCCTGCCGAGCAGCCGTGCCACTGCGGAACCGACGTCCGGGACAACGACCACGCCCAGCCCGGTTTGCTTCAACGACCTCGCAACCGCCCGCAGCAGCCCCACGGGGTCTTGTACGTGTTCAAGAACGTCGACGATAGTGATGACGTCGAACTCGCCGACCACATCCGCACTCGGGAACGCACCCTGGTGTACGGGGAGTGACCGGGCGCGGGCTACGCCGGTCAGCCATCGGGATGGTTCGATTCCCTCCGCGTCGTATCCCATCTGCAGAGCCTGCTCAACCAGCGTGCCGCCGCCGGCGCCGATATCCAGCAGGCGACCGGTCGGTATGTATGAGTGCACCAGCTCCAGAATCTTCCGGTGTTGAAGGCTTCGTTCGGCCCACCCCGCCACATACTCGGGATCTTCCAGGTCTTCGTAGAGAGAGACGACGTCCTGCTCGACGTGCGCCTGAACGAAACCACATGTCTGGCAGCGGTACAAGTCGAGCGTTCTGCCGTAGCTGCTGTCGGTTATCATGAGACAGGAAGGGCTTAGAACGTCGGAGGCGACGCCGCTTCTGACCAACCCGCCGTTCCGGCTGCCGCAAATCCAACAGGAGAAGGCGACCACGGATTCTAGCCTTGAGGCACTTCGGTCCTGTGTCTCGAGTACGCGCGTGGTACGGCGCCGGTGACCCACCGCGCCTTGCCCGCGAGGTCAATACACTTGCCGCTACGATAGGTGTCTTCCAGTACGGGGTTCACTGCCGAACGAGTATAGACGCCGATTCCGATTTGTCCACGGGCGGGCGGGCGCGGCGGGCGGCGGCACGTGGCCGAGTCGTTGTCCAACTTCGCCGCCTCAGTCCACACGTATCCACAGGCTTGTGTGGACCCCGACCAATTGCCCGCCCCGCGTCGCATCCGCGAGCAGCTTGCTTGACTTGTCGTCGGGCAGGACTATTCTGACCACGGTCCCATCATGAGTGGAGCAACCGATTCCCCCGACAAGCTGCAGGCCCTGCGTGACCGGATAGCTTCGGCCTCGACTCCGGCTGAGCGCGTCGAAGCCACCATGGAACTGGCCGAAGAGACTTGGCTCAAGGACCCGGTCACGGTCAGGCCGCTGCTGGAACAGGTTGTAGCCGAAGCCGACGCCGCCGGACGACCCAAGGCTCGCGGCCGGGCCGCGTACATGCTCGGCGAATTGCTGCGTCGCGCCGGCGACCTCGACGGTGCGGCGCGCTATGCCGAGACAGTGTTCAAGGTCGCGGACGCAACCGGCGAACGTGGATTTCGTGGTTACGGGCTCAATCTTCTCGGCATCATGCACGAGGAGCGCGGCGAGCTTCAGTCCGCGCTTGAGTGCTTCGAGGAGTACCTGGAAATCATGCGGCAAATCGGGCATGGGCAGGGCGAACGGTCGGCACTGAATGCGATCGCATGCGTTCATGCTCATCGGGGCGATCTTGGCAAGGCGCTTGAGTGCTACCGGCAATGTCTGGAAGCAAACATCAAAGCCGGAGACGCGCACTTCCGGGCCACAAGTCTGTACAACGTTGGCTGGACCCTCGCCGCCATGGGCCGCTGGACCGAGGCGACCGAGAACTTCCACCGGGCGATGGCGCTCTGCGAGGAGCACGGATTCTCTGACCCGCTTGCGGCGGCTCGAATGGCGCTCGGCGAGCTGTTACTCAAGCGGTCCGAATATGACGACGCCGCGTTCATGTTCCGCGCAGTGGTTGAAGCAGAGCGGGAAAACCAACGATCCGGAGATGTGTACCGAGAGGCACTTTCCAATCTGGGCTGGACCCATTTCCGCAGCGGAGACCTTGCCCAGGCCGATGAGGTGCTGAACGAAGCTGCAAGGCTGTGCGAGGCTGCCGGAGACCGCCGCATGCTGGCGACCGTTTGCTGCCGCCGGGCCGAACTCGCGCTGGCTCGGGGCCGGCTCGACGCGACCGGTGAATTGCTGGCTCTGGCTGAGCGTCTCGCGACCGACCTCGATCTGACCAAAGAACAAGGCGAGGCGGCGCGCGTTCAGGCGCTCCTGTCCGCAGCCCGTGGTGACTCGGCCCAGGCCCTGGCCCTTTTCAGCCGGTCCGAGACTATGCTGGAGCCGCTCGGTGACACATTTGAGCTCGCGCGCGCGCGGCTGCAGCACGGCCGAGAACTCCTCGAAGTGAATCGGTCGGAAGAGGCACGACCTAAGCTTCAGGCCGCGGCTCAGACGTTCCGCCGACTCGCCGTTGTAGCCGAGGCCGAAGAGGCGACCCGGCTGCTCTACCGGCTGGAGATGAACACCGACCGCAATGCCGCTCTGCTTGAGGGGCTGCTCAGCATCACCGCGCTCGGACTGGCGCCCGAGAAGCTCACTGAGCAGGCCCTCTCGATGCTCTGCGACAACCTCCGATTCGAGCTGGGCGCCGTGCTGGTTGGTAACCGCCCGGTCGCGCTCAGAGGCCAACCGGACCTGGCGGAAATGCCCAAACCTCGTTCGTCGCCGTCACAGACCGACCTTGCCCTGCTCCTGCCGGTCAGGCAGGACCGCCGTCTTCTCGGTTATGTCTGGCTCCGGCGAGCGCAGCCGGCACCGACCCGGGTCGAGCCCGGACTGCTCGAGCTGATCTCCCGCGCGCTCGCGCCGTCACTCGCAAAGCTGGTAGAGCTCGAGACCATCGAAAGCGGCCGGACGCTGCGGATTCCCGGGCTGCGCTTTCGCGGCGTCGTGGGCCGCAACCGCGACGTCCTCGACCTGCTTGCTCTCATCCCGCGTGTGGCCGACACCGCTGTGCCGGTCCTGGTTCGCGGCGAGAGCGGCTCGGGCAAAGAACTCATCGCGCGGGCGTTGCACGAGTCCGGCCCCCGTGCCGACCATCCCTTTGTCACGGTCAACTGCGCGGCAGTGCCGGAGGCCCTGCTCGAAGCCGAGTTCTTCGGGGTCGAAGCCGGTGCAGCCACCGGCGTCGCGGCGCGGCCGGGCAAGTTCGAGCTGGCCGACAAGGGAAGCATCTTTCTCGACGAAATCGGCGACATGAGCACGGCTCTGCAGGCAAGGTTCCTGCGGGTCATCGAAGACAAGGTTATTTCCCGCGTAGGCGGCGCCAAAGAGACGCGACTTGACGTGCGGGTCATCGCCGCCACAAACATGGACCTCGACCAACGTGAGCGTCAGGGCTTGTTCCGACGTGACCTGCTCTATCGACTCAACACCGTACAGCTCATCGTTCCGCCGCTGCGACGCCGCAAAGAAGACTTGCCGGTGCTCACTGAGTGCTTCATTGCCCGCGCGGCCCACGAGTACAACCGACCGGTTCGCCGGGCGAGCGAAGAGGTCCTGGCCTTGTTTGCCGGGTTCTCCTGGCCCGGCAACATCCGCCAGCTTCAGCACGTGGTCGAGCGGGCCGTGATACTCGCCGCCGGCGACATTCTCCATGTTGCTGACCTTCCGCTTGAGCTCAGGCCGCGGCGGCCCGTGCCAACATCCACGGCTGCAGCTCTCACGCGCGCCGAGCAGCGCAAAGCCGCGGATGAGAACGAGCGGGCAACGTTGCTCGATGCGCTGGGTCGGACAGGCGGCAACATTCCTGAAGCAGCCAGACTCAGCGGGTACAGCCGGGCCCAGTTCTATCGTCTGCTCCGGAAACACCATATCAGAAGCTAGAAGTCTCAGTCTCATGAGTGTGCTTTGGTCTCACACATGAGACGATGTAACACAAGTCTCACCAGAACCACAATTTAGCAGCATTCCTGTCTCACGTGTGAGACTCTGAGAATACGTGGCGGGATTACGGCGACGTAGCTATCTCATTGGTGTTCAGTATCTTACATTCATCTGGTGCGATTGGCATGGCTCATGCTAACTGAGATAGCATGCCGGTGCAGACCAAGATTCACGTAGAGCTCGCCAGCAGGGCTCGGGAGCTGGAGTGCCGGGTTCCGGTCGGAGTCGCTCTCCTCCCCGGCAACTTCTCTACAGCGGCCAATGCCGACGAATTCCGCTACCATGCGGCCACTTCGCCCGTGCGTTCGGCCTGGCGGAGCGTCGGGCTGGACGACGAAGGCCCTGAGGCGCGGGACATGACCGGCGAAAATGGGAACTGTACCGCAGCACATCCGATGGGCTGCTCCGAGGGGCTGTCCCCTTTTTCGCGGCCAGCACAACCGGACCATGCCAATGACGCCGGTTCTGACGCTCCCAGCGCGGATGTCCCTCTCGTAGTCTTCTTCGGTGCCGGCCTGCATGCCGGTCCGCCTTGGCATCTTGTAGTCGCGCTTGGAATGGTCTCTTCGGTGTTCGCGTCTCTCGCTCGCCGTACAGGCAAGAGGGATGTTCGACTTGATATCGTGGTCGAGCGCCCGGGCGACCACGGCTACGCTTGCATCGAATACAGGGGCGATGCGTTCGGGATTGTCGCACTTGCCAGAGAAGTGCGGCGAGTCTGGGCGGGCGTATGAACCGGCTTCGCCTGGTTGACTTGTGCTTGGCTTCTGCCCGGTTGACAATTCGTGAGACGGTTCTATCATCACATAGGGAGGTACGATGAAGAAGTGCGTTCTGTTCGCGCTCGTCGTAGCGGTTACATCCATCTGCTCCGGCCAGTGGCTGGAGCGCCAGGTCGTGATAGGTGACACCCTCGGTGGCGTGAACTACCCGGAGGGTATCGTCGTCAATCCGGTTTCCGGCAACGTCTACATCGAGACATCCCCCTGTGACCAGGTATTCAATCCCGCGACCATGCAGAAGGTGCGCGGTTTCGATTGGGGCTGGGTAGCCTTCTGTCCGGCTAGCGGCAAGGGATACTTGTGCCGCCGGGATTCCGCAGCAGTCATAGACGCCACTGCGGACACGCTCATTGGCCAGATCGCGCTTCCTCTGCGGTCGCCGTGGGCGTTCGCCTACAGCCCCTTGTCGAACCGGCTCTATCTCGGGTCGGACAGCGACGAGACTCTCCTCGTGTTCGACCCGGTTGGTGATTCAGTCGTGCACAAGGTCGGAGTAGGTGGCGACGTCCACCGGCTGTTGTGGGATTCGACCTGGAATCGGCTGTACATAGGAGCCGACTCTGATTCCGGTCTGCTCAAGGTGCTCGACTGCACGGCTGACACATTGCTGCCGGGCATCCTGACCGGCGTCAGTTTCGTGTCCTCTCTCACCTCGAGCACTGCCTCACACAAGCTCTACTGCGCAGGTTTTGATAACCGCTGGATCCCGCAAGTCGTCGTTGTCAACACCGATTCGCTTGGGCTTGTCGACACCGTGCCTGGGTTGCCGGCTTCCGGGAACACCATCTACAGCCCGGTCACCGACCGGCTCTACGTGCCCTACGGCGCCGCGCCCTACGACGACACGCTGTACGTCGTTGACTGTCGGAACGACTCAGTCCGAGCCCGGCTTCCCCTGCCGGTTCGTGAGCTCGCCGCCAGCACGCTGGACGGCAGAGTGTACGCGGCTTACTACGATTCCGCTGAGATCGTGGTTGTGGATACGACCGACTCCGTGTCCGGCTCGATACCGCTGCCGACTGCCGCCGATGCTGAGGCGCTGATATTCTCTCCCGACCGCAACGAACTCTACGGAGTGTCAGACGTCGTCTTCTCTGTCGACGCGTCGGCCGACACAGTTGT
>CAYOCZ010000204.1:0-1259 GCA_964402475.1 uncultured bacterium
TTGTTCACTCCTGCATTGAGGGCCAGAACCTCCCGGCCGGCGATATCAAGCAGCACACCGCTGGTTGTCGGCATGAGCAGCACGCTGCGGACGATGGTAGGTGGGAGCTTGGAGCTTGTGATTCGCGGCTTGAAGCTCTCCTCGATTCCCCCGCCCGAGTCGCGCAACACCGAGATGCTGGAACCGTAGTAGTTGGCGACATAGACCCGGTTCTCTCGCGGGTTGTGCACGAAGTCAGTCGGCCCGTCGCCGACCCCGATGGTCGTAATCACTCCGTTGGTCGCCCCGTCAATCACGGTTACGTTGTCGCTGTAGCGGTTCGCGCAGTAGACCTTGTTGTTCGTCGGGTTGCGGCAGAGGGCATAAGCGGAGTCGCCTGCGGCTACGGTCGCGATGACGGTGTCGGTCGCGCCGTCAATCACGGTCACGTCGGCGCCCCGGTGGTTCGCGCAGTAGACCTTGTTGTCGGTCGGGTTGTAGCAGAGGGCAGAAGGGCCGTAGCCTGCGGCCACGGTCGCGATGACACCGTTGGTCGCGCCGTCAATCACGGTCACGTTGTCGCTATAGTCGTTCGCGCAGTAGACCTTGTTGTTGGTCGGGTTGTAGCAGAGGGCATAAGGCCCGTCGCCTGCGGCCACGGTCGCGATGACGCCGTTCGTTGCGCCGTCAATCACGGTCACGTTGTCGCTCCCCCGGTTCGCGCAGTAGACCTTGTTGTCGGTCGGGTTGTAGCAGAGGGCCCGAGGGTTGTTGCCTGCGGCCACGGTCGCGATGACGGTGTTGGTCGCGCCGTCAATCACGGTCACGTTGGCGCTTGAGCGGTTCGCGCAGTAGACCTTGTTGTCGGTCGGGTTGTAGCAGAGGGCATAAGGGTAGTCGTCTGCGGCCACGGTCGCGATGACGCCGTTGGTCGCGCCGTCAATCACGGTCACGTTGTCGCTCCCCCGGTTCGCGCAGTAGACCTTGTTGTTGATCGGGTTGTAGCAGAGGGCGCCAGGGTAGTCGCCCACGGCCACGGTCGCGATGACGCCGTTGGTCGCGCCGTCAATCACGGTCACGTTAGCGCTGGAGTAGTTCGCGCAGTAGACCTTGTTGTTGGTCGGGTTGTAGCAGAGGGCCCGAGGGTAGTCGCCCACGGCCACGGTCGCGATGACGTCGTTGGTCGCGCCGTCAATCACGGTTACGTTGGCGATCCACTCGTTTGCGCAGTAGACCTTGTTGTCGGTCGGGTTATAGCAGAGGGCACTGGGGTAGTAGCC
>CAYOCZ010000204.1:1359-6198 GCA_964402475.1 uncultured bacterium
TGCGGCCACGGTCGCGATGACGCCGTTGGTCGCACCGTCAATCACGGTCACGTTGTCGCTGTAGTAGTTCGCGCAGTAGACCTTGTTGTCGGTCGGGTTGTAGCAGAGGGCCCGAGGTGAGTTGCCTGCGGCCACGGTCGCGATGACCCCGTTGGTCGCGCCGTCAATCACGGTCACGTTGATGCTCAATTTGTTCGCGCAGTAGACCTTGTTGTCGGTCGGGTTGTAGCAGAGGGCCCAAGGCTCGTCGCCTGCGGCCACGGTCGCGATGACGCCGTTGGTCGCACCGTCAATCACGGTCACGTTGCCGCTCCACCGGTTCGCGCAGTAGACCTTGTTGTCTTTCGGGTTGTGACAAAGGGCATAAGGGTAGTTGCCCGCGGCCACGGTCGCGATGACGCCGTTGGTCGCGCCGTCAATCACGGTTACATTGTGGCTCTCGTAGTTCGCGCAGTAGACCTTGTTGTCGGTCGGGTTGTAGCAGAGAACCTGAGGGTAGTCGCCTGCGCCCACGGTCGCGATGACGCCGTTGGTCGCGCCGTCAATCACGGTCACGTTGTCGCTGCCCCCGTTCGCGCAGTAGACCTTGTTGTTGGTCGGGTTGTAGCAGAGGGCCCGAGGGCCGTTGCCTGCGGCCACGGTCGCGATGACGGTGTCGGCCGCGCCGTCAATCACGGTCACGTTGTCGCTACCTCCGTTCGCGCAATAGACCTTGTTGTTGGTTGAATTATAGCAGATGGCCGTCACGTTCGCCCCGATCGGGATTCGAGCAATCTTCTGGTTCGTCGCTCCGTCAATCGCAATCACGCAATCGCCGTACTCGCCGCCGACATAGATGGTGTTGTTGGTTGTGTTGTGCACCAGACACTGCGGGTTGGCCAGCCCGCCGAACGAGTCCGGCAGGTAGATAGTCGTTTCCAGCCACTGCGCGCTGGCCGTCGCCAAGCAGCAGCAGACGGCCAACAGTGTTGCCAAGGGTCGCACGGCCCGCATGTGGGGAGTGATGGATTTGGCGCGAAGACCCCGGATACGGTTACATAGCATACTGCACCCCCGAATCAAACAGAGCTTCTCACTGCCTGGCGCCGATAGGACCGTCACGGCGGCTTCCCGTTGCGTCGCCGTGCTCGACGTCGCCATTATCAGAGTAAGTCCGCCACCTGGAATGTCAAGGACAAGAGTGCACGCGCTAGTAGCGCGCGCGTTTTGACACTCAGCTGACTCATAATCAGCTGGTCGTCCGTTCGACCCGGACCGGGCCCATAGGCTAAGTCTTTCAAGATAAGGTCTCTACACAGAGCCGGGTTTGGGCCGCTTGCCGAAACCAGTCGAAAACAGGCGACCCAAACCTGGCCCAATTCAGGAAAGCGATCTCCACCGCATCAGCAGGCCCGCAAGGCGCGGCCCCGTATCACCAACGACTGCTGTCCAAGTACCCCGGGCAGCCGATGCCGGCGAATCAACCTGACGGGCGGAGCCAGCGGGACAGAGGAACTGGGCTTCGGGAACTGGGTAGAATGACGCAGAGGTCGGCGTCAACCTCCTCGATTCGAGGATAGCGCTCCAGTACCTGGGGCACAGACCAGTCGCCGGGCCCAAAGCGCACCGGCAGAACCGCGAACCGGTTCGGCGACATCACCTCCTGCCCCAGCTCCAGCACCCACGGAATCCGACCGGTCAGAGGCGTGCGCTCGGAAACAAGCACTACCAGCCACGACCCGGCCAAGCCGAGGCGTACGCGCAGGCGCTCCGCAGCCTCGTCGTCGAAATCATCAAGAAGCCTGGCGGAGGTCCACTCGGCGTGGATGTCGACCCCGCATCCTGCCAGAGCGCCGGCGGCCGGGCTCGCTAGGTCCCAGTCCTCGATAGTGTGTGCCAGATAGATGGTGGGCGCGCCAGCAGTTTCGAACTTCAGCCGCTTCGACTTCGGCTTCGCGTCCTCGCCAGTAAGCCCCCGGCAGGACCGCTCGAACAGGGACTTGTAGGTCAGGATGCTCACGCAGGGCTATGTTAGGCTTGCGCCCAGCGGAGTCAACCGGGCAGCCGCGCGTCAGGAATTACCTGCTGCGTCGCCCGGACGCCCGAAGAGAGGTGTAGCGTCTCCACTACTCAGCTGAGACGCGGACTCCAGCTACACCCGAGGGGGCAGCCAACTCGGGCGTTTGGACTCCTTTTCCGCTTCTGGGCCCCTCTCGTACTCCGCAAACTCAAGCGCGCGCTGCCCCAGTTGGCGCTCGTTGTCGAAATCGACGTCCAACTCCATGGCGCGTCTCACGATGTTGAAGACACCGCCACCGTCGAACTCTCGTTTGTGGCTGCCTCGCTCTTCAACGGGTAGACCCACCTCAAATCTCACCTCGTCGAGGTGCAGCCCTTGCACATACGTGCGGACGAGTAGAACGAACCTGTCTTTGTTATCCATAGGTCACCTCCTGTAATGGTGTTTGGACGGCCGCCTGGCAGGACGGATTCGCCAGAAGTGCAAGACGTCCATGTCTTCGGGCACGTCCTGGCCGTGGTCCCCTTTGCCTTTTGCGGCATCGAAGTGGGCTCCATGGTCGGGCGTGAACAGGAGCGCGCGGTTATGCCCGGCCCAATGTTCTTCGGTTGCCTGCCACAGTCGCACGAACGTCTCTACATGGCGATTGGCCGCGGCCAGCGCCTCCGGACCGTCATGCCTCGTCCGGTGCAGCGTATCATCGTAGTCCTGGTTGTAGGAAACGATGAACTCGTACCGGTCATCCCTCAGTAGTGACAGTGTCCTCGCCAAGACAGCGGCGTCGGTATCTTCCGTGAAGTAGTCAATCTGCCGGTTGCGGAAGATGATGTCCATGCTGCAGCCTCTGACGGCCACGATGGCCGCCCGTTTTCCCGCCCGCGCCAGCGCGTCGAAGATGGTGTCGCAGGATAGCACCGGCCGCTCGTACTTCCGGATGCCGTGGACCTCGGGTGGAGCGCCGGTGAACATCGAGGCGAAGCAGACCGGGGTCTTGGGCGGCATCATCGACCGCAGTTCGACCTCCACGTCCGAGGCCGCGACCAGCTGTTTCTTCAGTTTCGGGTGGTTGTCCAGAAACACACGTCCGATCGCGTCCGCGGCATGAACCAGCACGCGTTCAACGCGACCCGGGGCCGCCTTCAGCACGGCTTCCAGCGCCGGGGCAGTACATACTGCCGGTGGCTCAATGCCCATCAGGTAGCAGAGAGTCGGCGTGACAGAACGAATGTCCACGGCAGGATTCTCGCCCGTGAACCACAGATGTCAAAGAGTGCTTTACTGCCACGCGGCAGAAGATAGACTTCGCTGGTGCATCTAGCTCTAGTCTTACTGCTGCTCGGTCAACCTGCCGCGCCACCGGCCGAGTCCACCTTCTTCGACCGGCTAGCTGCTGCAGCAGTAGCGCAGTCGCAGCACAAAGTACGATACGACCCGTCCTACTACCGAATCCCCTACCCGAGCGGAGACGTGTCCGAGAGCATCGGTGTGTGCACGGATGTCATCATCCGCGCCTATCGTCGGGTCGGCGTAGACTTGCAGAAGCTGGTCCACGACGACATTCTGAGCAGTCCGCAAAGCTATGGCATCAACCACACGGATGCGAGCATCGACCATCGCCGTGTGCCGAATCTGATGAGGTTCTTCAGACACAAGGGCACGGCACTGCCGGCCTCAGACAGCGCCAGAGACTACTGGCCGGGCGACATTGTGGCGTGGCGACTGGCCCCTGGCTTGACGCATATCGGTATCGTCGTTTGGAAGCCGGACTCGAATGCGGTAGCTCCCCTGGTCGTTCACAACATCGGCCGAAACCAGCGTGGCCCGGACCTCGAAGACTGCCTGTTCAACTGGCCCGTGATCGGCCACTATCGCTACGACGGCTCCCGCCGCAACTAGCTCCGCGCGACCTGTCTCAGTCCATTGCGCGCCGGAATCGTACCCGGACAGAACCAGCCCGACAGCACCCCACATTCACCAGGAGACGTGCTACTCCGCATTGGCGACTGGTACCCCGAATCCTGAACCTTGCGACGAAGCCGTGATTGAGCCCGTTAAAGTACCTCCCATTGTTCATCAGAAGGTATCGGCCAAGGTATTGCGAACTGTGTAGTGAACTGCGTCGGCAAGTGTATAGGCAACTGCGTCGCGGACTGCGTCGCAAACTGCGTGAGCGATCGCACGCGACTCTGAACCGAGCATTGCTCGCGACATTGTTCCTGAAGTTGAACCCGTCATCGTTTGCGTCATTGTTCGAGTCATTTCTCCGGGAAGAGAACCAGTGATTCAACAAGTCAGTGTGTCCGGCGCTGTGTCGGCGAGGGCTACCCCCTATACGGTCTCCGGGCCGAGGGGTGGGCGGTAGAATTGTGGTCTGGTTACGTTGTACCACTACTCATAGATGACCGCCAGGTCTTTGGACTGCGGCAGCGGAGCTGCCGCTTTGCCGAAAGAATGCGGTTCTCAAATCGGCATCAGGCGGTACTGACAGGGCTTGCGCACGAGGCCGGCTGCTGGTCAGGGCACCCGTACCAGAGCTGCGCGGTTTGATGCCGTTCTGAACCCGGCACTTGCCTCAACATTCAAGGCGCGATTGAACGCCGCAGTCAGCCTACGGCTGAGCGCACAAGTGAACACGACGGTTACAGGCAGGCTCAATTGAGCACTGAGAACGGCGCTGAACTGCGGACCCGCCGCGCAGTTGACTACGGCGCTGAGGTCGCGGTTGGCCGCCACGCTGAGCCCCACGTTCGACGCGCGACTGACAGGCGGGCTAAGGCCTGAGTTGACGGCCACATTCAAGGCCGCGTTGTACTCGGCCTTGAACCCCGCAGTCAACCCGG
>CAYOCZ010000205.1:0-6192 GCA_964402475.1 uncultured bacterium
CGGCTGGTCTGGGCGTACGTCAAGTGCGACGTGCCGTTTCTTCACACCGCGCGCCGCCTGGCGAACGGCAACACGCTGATGTCGTCGAGCGGCGGCAACAAGGTCGTCGAGGTGAACCGGGACGGCGACACGGTATGGACCGATTCGTCGGATCTCCACTACCCGAACGAGGCCTATCGGCTGGGGAACGGCCACACGCTCATCACCGACCGGGACAACAACCGGGTCATCGAGGTCACGCCGCAGCGTGAGATTGTCTGGAGCTACACGAATCTCACCGGTCCGCACAACGGCACACCGGCTCGATAACGACAACACCCTGGTTTCGGCCGGCACGATTCCCTGTTATTCGGGACTCACGACGATGGACATGCCGGGACTGAATGACGTACACGACGCGCGCCGGCACGTTCCCACGGGCTAGGGCCCGGCAGGACACGAGAAGTGGGCCGCCGGATATGTCATGGCTCAGCGTCCGGACTATCAGGGGTGTCTTTGCCGCCCCGTTGCCTCACGTAGGGACCTATACGGGCCGCTTGACCTGCTTGTCCTTTTGCGGATACAATACTCCGCTGATGCGCACGAATCGCCAATCGTCGGCCGCCAATCGCCAATCCCTAGGGACTCAGGCGCAGGGATCGCCCCTTCTCTGGTTCCTCATCATCTCTGCCGTCGCGTTCCTCCTCCGACTGATTCATCTCCTGCAGCTACGGCACAACGACCCGCTGTTCCTTTCGCCCCAGATGGACGCGCTCTATCACCACCAGTGGGCGCTGGCCATCGCGGCCGGCAAGGAGTTCATCACCGACGCCTACTTCCGCGCACCGCTGTATCCCTACTTCCTCGGGCTGCTGTACAAGCTCTTTGGGGCGAACCAGATGGTCGCGAGGATAGTCCAGGCGCTTGTCGGCAGCGCCGGCTGCGGGCTGGTGTATCTCCTCGCCCGTCAACTGCTGAAGCCGCAGGCTTCAAGCCGCAAGCCGCACACCGCTCCGAATTCTGGTGTTCATCCTTCATCCCTCATCCTTCATCCTTCCGATGTGGTTCCCCGCATCGCCGGTTTCGTGATGGCCGCGTACCCGCTTACTATCTGGTACGACGGCGAGCTGCTGCTTGAGGGGCTGCTGACATTCCTCCTGATGCTCGGGTTCGTGCTGCTTTACCGCAGCCGTGATACAGACCGGCAGTGGTGGCTGCCGGGAATCGTGTTCGGTCTGGCATCGCTCACCCGGCCGAACGTGCTCGTGTTCCTCGCGGTGCTGCCGGTCTGGCTGTTCCTCGAGGGAAAGGGGTTCAGGGGTTCAGGGGTTCAAGGGTTCGGGTCTCGGGCTGGGCCTGTCCGGCAAAAGCCTCCGAGGTCAACGCCGGAACCCCGGAACGCCCCGACCCGTCGGCGGGCCTGGGTGAGGCTGGCGCAGGTGTGGGGCGCGGCCGCACTGGTCATCCTGCCCGTGACGATACGCAACTACGTCGTGAGCAGGGAGTTGGTGCCGATTGCGTGGCAGGCGGGCACCAACTTCTACATCGGCAACTCGCCGCAGTCGGACGGCATGACCGCGATTCTCCCGGGAACGCGCGGCGGTTGGTGGGGTGGCTTCGACGACGTGAAGCGGCTGGCCGAACAGGCCATTGGCAGGCCGCTCAAGGGCGCGGAGGTCGACCGCTACTGGCTCGGCAAGGGTTTTGAGTTCTGGCGCCAAGAGCCGGGCAAGGCGCTCGGGCTGCTTGCGCGCAAGACCTTCCTCTGGTTCGTGGGCTACGAAGTCGGCAACGAGACCGAACTGTACACGGTCAAGCACTACTCGTTTATCAACTACCTGCTCTTCAAAACTCAGTTCCTCAAGTTCCCGTTCGGGATACTCCTGCCGCTGGCTCTGGCCGGTGTCTGGCTGTGGCGCAGGGAGTGGCGCCGGTTCCTGCCGCTGTACCTTTTCGTTGTGGCCTACTCGCTTTCCTTCATCGTCTTCTTCGTCACCAGCCGCTACCGAACGCCGATGATTCCGATTGTGGCAATCCTGGGCGTCACAGGTCTAACAGGGCTTATTGGACCTGTTTCGAGGCGCGAGCGCGGAACAGCCCTCGCCATCGTCCTTGTCTCATTCATCCTGCTCAACGCGGGCGGCCGTCAGGTGAACCCGGACCAGAGCCACTATACGGCCGCGCTCGGCCTGCACAGCCAGGGCAAAGACGCCGAAGCGCTGGCAGAACTGCAGCAGGCGCTCCAATACGATTCCGCCACCAACGTGCTCAGCTTTCAGGCGAGGTTGCTCGAAAGGCAGGGCGACTTTGCCGGTGCCGAGCGCGCTACCCGAGCCGCGGTGCGGCTCCACCCGCAGGAGGCCGACGCCTACGGCGGGCTTGGCTACGTCTTCGCGAACGCGCACATGCTTGACTCGGCCACGCGCTATTTCGAGCTTGCGCTCCAAGTCGACCCGTACTCGACGCAGGTGTGGACCAATCTCGGTAGCATCAACCTGCTGCTCAAGGACTTCGATAAAGCCCGCTACTACTACCAGGGCGCGCTCAAGATACGACCGACATACGCCGAGCCCATGTTCTATCTGGGGCTCTGCGACTACTACGAAGGCAAGGTCGCCCAGGCGCATGCCCGCTGGCAGGAAGTTCTCAAGTTGGACCCGTCTTTCGCCAAGGCCAAACAGGCCCTGGAACAGCTTAAGTAGCAGGTGCCGACCCGCACATCGCCAGCCGCCGACCGCCAATCCCCAGCGCTGATCTGGTTCCTCATCATCTCTGCCGTCGCGTTCCTCCTCCGACTGATTCATCTCCTGCAGCTACGGCACAACGACCCGCTGTTCCTTTCGCCCCAGATGGACGCGCTCTATCACCACCAGTGGGCGCTGGCCATCGCGGCCGGCAAGGAGTTCATCACCGACGCCTACTTCCGCGCACCGCTGTATCCCTACTTCCTCGGGCTGCTGTACAAGCTCTTTGGGGCGAACCAGATGGTCGCGAGGATAGTCCAGGCGCTTGTCGGCAGCGCCGGCTGCGGGCTGGTGTATCTCCTCGCCCGTCAACTGCTGAAGCCGCAGGCTTCAAGCCGCAAGCCGCACACCGCTCCGAATTCTGGTGTTCATCCTTCATCCCTCATCCTTCATCCTTCCGATGTGGTTCCCCGCATCGCCGGTTTCGTGATGGCCGCGTACCCGCTTACTATCTGGTACGACGGCGAGCTGCTGCTTGAGGGGCTGCTGACATTCCTCCTGATGCTCGGGTTCGTGCTGCTTTACCGCAGCCGTGATACAGACCGGCAGTGGTGGCTGCCGGGAATCGTGTTCGGTCTGGCATCGCTCACCCGGCCGAACGTGCTCGTGTTCCTCGCGGTGCTGCCGGTCTGGCTGTTCCTCGAATACCCGGGCCGGAGCAAGAAACCGCAGATTACGCCCAAGGAGCAGAGGAAGCCCGATGAGAATCCGCAGATTACACAGATTGGCCGGAAGAGGTCCGGACGGCAGACGCTGTGGACTCGGCTCGCGCTGGTCTGGGGCGCGGCTGCGTTCGTGATTCTGCCGGTAACGGTTCGCAACTACGTCGTGAGCAGGCAGTTCGTGCCGATTGCGTGGCAGGCAGGTACAAACTTCTACATCGGCAACTCGCCGCAGTCGGACGGCATGACCGCAATCCTCCCGGGTACGCGCGGCAGTTGGTGGGGCGGCTTCGACGACGTCAAGCGGCTGGCCGAACAGGCCCTGGGCAGACCACTCACGGGCGCGGAGATTGACCGGTACTGGCTCGGCAAGGGTCTTGAGTTCTGGCGTCAGCAGCCGGGCAACGCGCTCGGGCTGCTTGCGCGCAAGACCTTCCTCTGGTTCGCGGGCTACGAAGTCGGCAACGAACGCGACCTCTACGCAGTCAAGCACTACTCATTCATCAACTACCTCCTCTTCAACACCCGGTTCCTCAAGTTCCCCTTCGGCATACTGCTGCCGCTGGCCTTGGCGGGTGTGTGGCTCTGGCGGAGGGAGTGGCGCCGGTTCCTGCCGGTTTACCTCTTCGTCGTGGCGTACTCGCTTTCGTTCATCGTTTTCTTCGTCACCAGCCGCTACCGGACGTCGATTATCCCGGTTGTCGCCATCCTTGCAGGAATGGGACTGATAGGCCTCATAAGGTCTATGCGGGGGCGCGGAGTCGCGCTGGCCATCGCCGCCGCCGCGTTCCTGCTCTTCAATGCCAATCTCGCCGGGGCAGGGAGGCAGGTCAGCCCGGCCCAGAATCATGTCGCCGCCGCAGTCGGGCTGCACGAACAGGGCAAAGACGCCGAGGCGCTGGCCGAAGTGCGGCAGGCGCTCAAGGTCGATTCCGCGGGAAACGTCCTCTCGCTCGAGGCGGCGCTGCTGTCAACCCTGGGCGACTTTGCCCGGGCCGAGAGTGCGGGCCGAGCCGCGGTGCGGCTGTACCCGTCAGACCCCGACGTCTACGAGGCGCTGGGCGGCGTGCTGGCCACAGCAGGTCAATTCGACTCAGCCGTGGTCTACTTCGAGATCGTTCGCAGCCGTTCTCCGTACTCGATTGACGCGTGGAGCAACCTTGGCGACATCGCCGTGACCCGCGGTGATTATCCGAAGGCCCGCTATTATTACGAAGGCGCGCTCAAGATACGGCCGACCTACTTGCCGGCGATGCTCGGCCTCGGTTTCTGCGACTACTCCGAAGGCAAAAAGGCCGAGGCCCGTGCCCGATGGCAGCAAATCCTCGCACTAGACCCGTCATTTGTCAGAGCTAGGCAGGCGCTCGAACGACTGAAGTAGCGGGAACCGCCTGTCCGCTGCGCACCGGAAAACCGGGACAGTACCCTGGTCGGTCCGGGACTGTACCGGTCTTCCATCGGCGGGTGGAATGGGTACAGCCACGGTTCTCCTCGACGGAAAGCCGTGGCAGTCCCAATGCAAAGCGGCAGCCCTGCTGCCGCAGTCTCCAAAGCGCTGACCGCCACCTATATGTAGTGGTGCGTCGATGCTCGGCCACAATTCTCCCGTGGAGGGGGCGAACCACCTACTGCCTGGGGGGCTGCAGTCAAAGAAGGATTCGAAGAAGGAAAAGGCTAAGGTTTGGGTTGAGGTTTAGAATGAGGAATAGGTTGAGGTTTGAACCAAGAAACAGGTTGAGGTCTAGAACGGCAATCGAGCCGAGCGATGAGCGAAGCAATACGAGAAGCTTCTGAACGGGCAATGCGCTAAGCTATGAAATGAGCTTTGGAATGAGCTTCTGAACAAGCTTTCGACTGAGCTTTCGGGGGAGGTTTCTGACGAGCTTTCTAAAGAGCTTTCCGACGAGCTTTCAGAGCTGTTTTCGACTACCGATTGTCGATTGCACCTTCCCTCCCCTCACAGGGGGGGGCAGGGTCCCACTGCTTATGCGGAAGTCGGCAGTAGCAGGGCTTGCTACGGGCAATCTTGCCCGGCTCAACCTCTACTGGTGAGCTGACTCACAGCTTCAGACAATCCGGGAGGTACTCCCCATGATGCGCCGAGGCGTGCACTCTGACTACGCCTTGAACGGTTCCGCTCGCCACCCCAGGTTGTCAGGGCAAGGCTACATCGAGCCGTGCAGCTGGGCACGGCGAGGTGCTTTCCCCCCGAAGCCGAGGCGGTCGTCGAGGACAGCCCCGTGCTGGCTGCGCCGGCTGGCAGGATCACGGGCAGGTCGAGTTCGGGTGTGAGTTGTCTTGTGACTTGGGCCGCGGTTCGCTACGTGGCTCGCCAGGTTGTCTGTCAGGCGGACTGCGCGGCGCTCTACACCGGCCTTCAGTAAGAAGAGGCGATCGCGGCCGAGAGCCGTGCCCGGCCTCAGCCGAAACCGCGGAATCGGACTAAGAGGGCTGTGCTATTTCGGCCCGGTCGCAACCGGCGTGTCGGCGGCATCGGACCACTCGCTGAAGCTGCCATCGTAGACCGCGACGTGTTCGTATCCGAGTATGTGCTTCAAGGTCACATACGTGGTTATTGAGCGGTACCCTCGGTTGCAGTAGATGATGATATTCTTGTCCGGTGTGACGCCGAGCTGTTCGTACTCCTTCTTCAGCTCGACCGCGTCGCGCCACGTGTAGTCCCCGCTCAGGTCTTTCAGCCATGGCCGGTTGATGGCGCCGGGGATGTGCCCGCGCCGCTTCGTGTAGCCGGCGTCTCCGCTGAACATGGCTGGCGACCGCACGTCAAGAATGACCGTCTTCTTGTC
>CAYOCZ010000206.1:0-6152 GCA_964402475.1 uncultured bacterium
TGTGAGCCCGCGCACCCGTAGCCGGTGCGGCCGGTCGTGTCGGGCCCTCCGGAAAACGTACGTGCCGACGACCGCCGCGTTCAGGCAGAGCGACGCGACCACTATCACCACCAGCCAGCGGTTGCGCATCAGTAGCCTCCCGACATCAGGCTGTACATATCGGCAGTGGATGACTCGACGTAGCCGACCGCGGCTTCGGTGCTGTTGGCGGCGACCGGGGTAGAGGTCTGGGCGAGTCCGGAGCCGAAAAAGACCCCGGCACCAATGGAAACCGCGACCACGAGGGCAGCGGCCAACGACCCCACGAGGCGTCCGAATCCGTGTGGGACAGGACGTCTTCGCCCTCGGATTTCGGCCATCACCCGCGTGACCAGGAACGGCGTAACCTCCGGCGTCCCGGCCTGTTCGAGCAGGCCGATATCCGCCTTCAGCGCCTCCAGTTCGGCGCGGCAGGCCGGGCAGGATGCCAGATGGGCACTAGCCCCATCCCGCATCCTGCCCGACAGCTCTTCGTCAAGGAAGGGAGGCAGTAGCCGTTTCGCCTGTCCGCAATTCATCGCCTTGTTAGACACTGTATCCTCCTGAATCCTGCGCGCAGCCGGGCACCAGGGATTCGCCATTAGTCATTTCCTACTAGATGACTCCCTTGGCCCGGTCTCCGGCTAACGCCTTGCGCAGGTTCGTCTTGGCGCGGAATAGCAGCGAATCGACCGCCCGCACCGTCTTGCCCATTGTCTCGGCGATCTCCCGGTAGCTCATGTCCTGGTAGACGGAAAGCACCAGGGCGGCCCGCTGGTCGGCCGGAAGTCGAGCCAGCGCCCGTTGCACGACTTCCTCGCACACTTTCTGCTGGAAGGCCTGTTCCGGCCGGGCGGCGTCGGGCGCGGCCATGGTCTCAACCAACTCCTCGGTCGGCTTTCTTCGGGTACGCAGGTTGAAACAGAGATTGGTGCCGATGCGGTACAGCCAGGTCTTGAAGCTGGAAGCCCCCCGGAACCCGCCAAGCTTCTCCCAGGCCTTCACCATCGCGGCCTGGGCCATCTCTTCGGCGTCGCTCGAGTTCCGACACATCCGGTAGAGGTAAGAGAACAGGCCGTGCTGGTGGCGCCGCACCAGTTCCTCGAACGCGGCCATGTCGCCGGCTTGCGCCCGCTGCACCAGTTCACGGTCGTCGGTAACCGGGACGGGTGGTTCGGTCAGGAACCTGCTCCCTTCACCTTGCTCGCGAACGCGCGACCCGCCTGCCTCAACTCCGCGTCGGTCGCGTACTTCTTTCCGAAGCCGGTTATGACCCGGTCGGTCAAGCCAACCGTCGCGTTCTTCTTGGCCAGGTCGGCCGTGAGGATTACCACCGGCTTGTCGATTTCTCCGCCGCCGGTCGAGATGAGCAGATGCACCTCCTTGCCGTCGAGCCTGGCGTCGTG
Organism: uncultured bacterium; assembly: GCA_964402475.1. Classification (GTDB taxonomy): domain Bacteria; phylum Hydrothermota; class Tepidihabitantia; order Tepidihabitantales; family Tepidihabitantaceae; genus UBA2258. The sequence goes on from CAYOCZ010000206.1 coordinate 1,425, forward strand.
CAGGAATGTCCGCGCCGGGCAGGCTGGCTTTCCGGCCCAGATCGGCGTGCAGAGCACGACCGTGTCGTATCCGCTCAAGTCGAGGTCCATCGGCTTCATCTTGAACCGGGCATTGGTAATTGCGCCCCAGCCCATCGCCATGAAGCTGCGCTGTTTCAGCTCCTCGATTCGACGGACCTCGGCGCCCAGGTCCTGCGCCAGTGCCTCGGCCACCTTTGCCGTGTGCCCGAACCGCGAGTAGTAGACCACTGCCGCTTTCACTCTGCTCCCTTCATACTGAACGTGAGGATATGCTCTCTGCAGCTTGAGTCAACTGCAGGACATCGCTCACCGTGTCCCCGTGTCTCCTGTCCCAACCGGCCAGCCCGTAGAACGGATGACCTCCTGCTTGTCGGTTACCAGCAGTCCCTCAATCCCGCCCGCCTGTTCGATGAGGGACAAAGCGTCCCTGCCGCGGATGAACAGCACTTTGGACCAACCCTGTACGGTGAGCGGGTCGCGCATCAGGACCGTCGCGCTTGCCGCGCCTCGCGCAGGCCAACCCGTCGCCGGGTCGATAATGTGGCAGTAGCGGACGCTGTCCGGGCCGAAGAAATACCGCTCGTAGTCGCCCGATGTCACCGCCGCGAGGTCCTCGGCCGCGACCACTGCCACAACGCCCTCGCTCCGCGGGTTACGGACCCCGATTCTCCACTTCTCCCTGCCTTTGCTCCCGATGGCAAACACATCACCGCCGATGTCGATAATGCCGGACTGAACGCCCCCGGCCCTCAGCACGCGGGCCGCTTCGCCGAGAGCGTAGCCCTTGGCGATTCCGCCAAGGTCAATCCTGGTTTCGGGATTGCGCTTCGTCACGCGGCTGAGTTCGACGACAAGGTTACGGTATCCGACCAGCCTGAGGCAGGAGTCCATCTGCCGCTGCTCCGGCACCGCCGGGTGGTCGCCGTAGAAACCCCAGAGCCTGACCAGCGGTTCCACCGTGATGTCGAACGCGCCACCCGAGGCTTCGCTCACATCGATGGCCGCCCGTACCACCTCGACAATCTCCGGGTCGGTGAGAGGCACGTCGTCGGTGTTGAACGCGTGGATTGGACTCGTGCTGTCGAGGTGGTTGAACTTCCGGCTGATTTCCTCGAGCCGGACGAAGGCGACGTCGATGGCCGAGTCCACGACTTGCGCGCGCCCCAGCGCCTGAATCGTCACGTAGGTGTCCATCAGCAGCCGGGTCTGCTTGCGCACGGCCGGGGCGCCTGGACGGCAGGACACTGCCGGCAGCAGCGCGGCGATGGCGACCAGCAGCAACCTTCGACCGGTCACGGCGTCACGTCCTGCGCCGAAGCGGCGCCCTGCTCGGCCAGCCGGAACATGTCCGCGACGATGTCACCGGGAAGATGGACGGTCCGGTCTAACCAGCCCTTGCGGCCGCGGCTCACGCCGGCCATGCGCCGGACGCTCTGCCAGAACTGCGGGAAGTAGGACCACGAAAGACTGAGCGAGCGTGCCAGGCGGCCGGGCTCGACCCGGAATACCCGCAGCGGCCGAAGCAGCTTCTCCAACCCGCCTGCCAGTTCGTGCGGCGCGGTCGTCTGGGACAACAGGGCCGTTGTGAAGAACAGCAACAGAATGCGGGCGGCAAATGTCGCGCCCTCGTGCAGGCCCTGGTCAGTCACCCGCACCGGCCCGAGTTCGAGCAGCACGCGGCCCCACGGCGAGAAGACCACCGGCATCACCAGCGCGACGACGAGCAGAACCCAGGTTCGCTCCAGCCCGGCTGCGACCCGGCCGGGACTGATCCTGCCCAGCGCCGCCAGGACGACCAGCAGCCCGAAGACGCCGAGGTACAGCCGGTAGCCCGAGAAGACGACCACAACCAGGCCGATGACGACCACGGCGGCCACCTTGAACTGCGGCTGAAGCCGGTGGACGAAGGAAATGGGTCGATGATTCGGGGATTCCAGGGGTCGGGTATCCGGACACTGGAATCCCCGGACCCCTGATTCCTTGACCCTTGGACTGCCTTCTTCCAGCCGCCGTACCGCCTGGACAGCTATCAGCCCGGTAATCACGCCCGTGACCACCGCCGCGCAGGCAAGCCACGGCCAGAGCAACAGCACGCCGCTGCTGCGGATGAAAAGCAGGTAGACGAGCGCGACCTGGGTCAGGATGTGGCTGACCGCGCCGCCCACGCTGATGCCGACGAGGCTGAAGTAGAAAGGTCCGCCGCCACTGGAGAACCGGTACAACAGGACCATCACTAGCGCACTTGCCACTCCGCCGGAGAACGAGAGGATGAAGGTCGGCGTCAGGAACGTGCCGAGCACCATCGAGCTGACCAGGGTGCGCAGCACCGCGAGCCGTATCGCGCTGCCCGGGCTGATGTACACCATGGCAATGACCGTAATGATATTGGCAAGCCCGAGCCTGACCCCGGGTAGCGGGTGCGGGAAGAGCGACTCGGCGACCTGGAGTACCGATGCGCAGGCTACGAGAATCGACAGTCGAACGATGCTGTCGGCAGGACCTTGGACTTCGGGCTTTGGACCTGAGACTTCGGACTTCCGGTCAGTAGCTCTCGGCATCGTATCCCCGGCGCGCGCCCCGGAGTTCAATCAACACCTTGTTCGGCACGCACACGATTGACCGGCCGGGCGTGCGCACCCAGCCCATCTGTTTGCATACGCCTTTCGGGCAGTCCGATTCGGCCACGCGGATGGCGCCGTTCTTGATCTCTAACGTCATGTCCGGCCGGGCCTTGTCGCCGACAAAGATGACTTGGTCGCGGTCAAGCTGGTACACGCCGAGCAGCCGGTTGTTCCGGCAGATGTAGGCGACCGCATGGCTTCGAGCCGACCGCCACGACTTGACCAGTGCCCAGCCGGGCAGGGCGAGCAGCGCGGCGATAAGCAGGACGTCGAGTACCGTGACCCGGTCGAGATTCCGTTTCAAGTAGCGCTGACAGTCTAGGTGCCTTTCGTCTCGGTGCAACCATCTGCGTGCCCGGTCCGAACGCGACGAAACCCGGGGATGACCCGGGTCTCGCGCCGAAGGGTGTGTAGCGGCCTACTCGATGGTGGTCATCTTGCTAACTGCCTGGAAGGCACCCGCAGTCATCCGGCAGAACCAGGTTCCGCGTCCGACCGGGCGCCCGAGTTCGTCTCTGCCGTCCCACAGTACCCGGTGCAGGCCAGGCTGTCGGATGCCGGTCTCAAGCACCCGCACCAACTCCCCGGTCGCGGAGAAGATGCGCAGGTCGACCGGAGACGTCTCGGCCAACGAATAGCGGATTGTCGCGTGTGCCGCCGACGGGTTCCGGCTGCTGCCAAGCAGCACAAACCGGGCATTGCCCGACGGCTGTTCCTCGACACCGGCGGGCTGCACAACGACCGACGTCGACAACTCGTTGTTGGTCGTCACCAGGTCCGTCTTCAGCGTCGCGGACGTACAGCGAACCGGGAAAGTGCCGAGCAACGCCGGTGTCCAGACGTCGAACACCGCGGTGTCGGTCTTGCCCGGCTGCAGCGGAACGTTCACGCTGTCCACGTAGAAGTCGCCGATGTAGAACCTAACCTTGGCCATGTCCGCCAGCGTGCCAAGATTCTTCACCTCGGCGGCAGGCACGACCCCGCGGCCCAGCTCGGCGGTATCCGCCGGCACGAGTATCGCGCTCACCGCGATGTCGTCGACATTGACCGTGACGGTAGTTCTCGCGGCATTGTTGCTGCCGATGTCATCGCTGGCCAGCTCGGTCGTGCAGGTCACCGCCGCCTGACCCCTCGCCAGCGCGGTCCACGCCGGGAACTCGACGCAAATCAGCTCGGCCGGCCCGTGGTTCGTGACCGTCACGACCTCGTCGTAGCCCGTGCCGATTCTCATCCGCACCGGATAGGTCTCGGCGTAGCTCCGGTAGTTGTAGAGCGAGCAGGCCGGTACGATAACCGTGCCCGAATCCGGGCTGCCGGTCGGTGCCATCAGACGAGTCACCCCGACGTCGTGCTCAATCTGATCCGGCAGGTACTGCTCGATGACCTGCCTGACCGCGTTCTCGTTCCAACCCTCGGCCACGTAACGAACTATGCCCGCCGTGTCGATTACGTAGTTCAGCGGGACGTAGCCGTTCTGCCGGTACGTGGCGTAGAACGAGCCGTCGTCCTTCAGGTACAGGCTGGCGTACTGCCGAGCATACTGCTTGATTACGTCCCAGCCGTCGCTGAGGTTGATGGGCATCGAGGTGTAACCGTGCGGGCCGTAGTCGTCCTGAAAGGCGTGCAGGCGCGGCAACTCCGCGCGGCACGTCGGTCAGCCGTTGTGCCAGCCGAGAATCACCACAACCTGCCCGTGGAAGTCGGACAGGCTGTGCGTCGTCGCGGCTGAATCGGGTAAGGTGAAATCAGGGGCGGCGTCGCCGACTTGGAGTGCGGCGAACGCGGCCGACGGCGCCAGTGCCAGCGCCGCCAGAAGGGCCAGAACAGCTTTGAGTCTCATATCGCCTTCTTTGTTAGCAGAATGCCTCTCGGTCAGTGATACGCCTAAGACTGAGTCTAGCCCGGACCTGCTGCCGGTCAAGGACGTGTGTCGCTCGAGTCGCCGTGCACCGTCCGCCGTGAGCCGTACACCGTAGCCGTGAACCGACCGGCCGTCTGTTCGTGGCTTTGTGGCGGATGCGCCGGTTTCCGGAACCCGGCATCCGCTTGACAGCGGGTCGACCGGGCTTAGTATTGTCTCGTCTCC
>CAYOCZ010000207.1:0-6149 GCA_964402475.1 uncultured bacterium
GACTTGGGCCAACACTATCCCATCAAACTACCCACACAAACACGCGATGAGCCCCAAAGCAGTTCCTGGGCGCGACGGTCATCACGCTAGAGCAGAACTACCGCTCGATTCAGCCCATCCTCGACGTGGGCAACGCGGTCATGAAGCCGGCGCGATACCGCTACACCAAGAACCTTGTCGCAACGCGCAAAGGCGCGCAGAAACCGATCCTCATCACCTGCCGGGATGAGGATGAGCAGGTGAAGGTCGTCTGTGACCAGGTGCTCGAACACCTCGAGCAAGGCATCAAGCTCCAGCACCAGGCCGTGCTGTTCCGGGCCGGTCACCATTCGGACCAGCTCGAAATCGAGTTGACCCGGCGCAATGTCCCGTTCCACAAGTACGGCGGGCTGAAGTTCCTTGAGGCCGCGCACGTGAAAGACCTGCTTGCGTTCATGCGCATCCTTGAGAACCCGCGCGACGACATGAGCTGGTTCCGGGTGCTGGAGATGTTCGAAGGCGTGGGTCCGCGTACGGTCGAACGGTTCGTCTCCGATTTGGCCGAGCGGAGCTACGACCTGGCCGAACTTGAAGACATCCCGATGCCGGCGGCGGCGCGGGAGCAGTACTCAGGCCTTGCCCAGATGCTCCTGGACCTGCGCAAGGAGGAGCTACCGGTTGCGGCGCAGGTAGAACGGCTGCGCCGGTTCTATGACCCGCTGGTCAGGGTTATCTACGACAATCCGAAGCCGCGGCTGCGCGACCTGGAGCAACTGGAGGCGGTAGCCCAGCGGTACAAGTCCCGCTCCAACTTCATCTCGGACCTGACGCTCGACCCACCGAACTCGACCGCGGACCTTGCCGGCCCACCGCACAAGGATGAGGACTGGCTTGTGCTTTCCACGATGCACTCGGCCAAGGGCTGCGAGTGGAAGGCCGTCTACGTCATCCATGCGGCGGACGGGATGATTCCATCGGACATGGCGACCGAGGACGAAGAGAGCATCGAGGAAGAACGCCGGCTATTCTACGTCGCCGTCACCCGGGCAAAGGACTGGCTGTACGTTGTATTCCCGCTGCGCTATTACTACAAGCGCTACCCGTTTGGCGACGGCCACGCCTACGCCCAACTCACTCGGTTCGCGACGAGCGAGGTCCAGGCCCTGGTTGACAAGCAGGGAGGAGACATGCTTGAAACCCACGAAGGTCCGCCGACCGACGAGGAAATCCGGGCAAAGATTGCGCACTACTGGGACCGCCGGTTCTAGCCGGAAAACGGGGACTGTACCTTCGCAGGGCCCTGTGCGACTCCCAGGGACTGTCCCCCTTTTCCGGGGTGCGGCAGCAGGCTGCCGCTTCTTCTCAATGGTGCGTCCGGAAACGGCGGGGCGGGTATTGTGCGACGTGCGGCGGGGAGGGATTTCTGGCACCCTAGGACAGGCGGAGAGTTGTCAAGGTCATTTCTGGGGGGGCAGAAGAAGAGCAGCTCTCTAAGTAATTATCCGTCAGGAGGTTATGGCGGCGCTGCTCCCGGCAAGGCTTGGCGGAACTTCTTGTTGACTGGAGTCGGATACAGACCTATCATAGAAACCGACGCGGGGCGCGGCAGACACAAGGGCCTGCCGGATAGGATGCCCCGACGCCGATTAGTGCAAGAACTGATACCATGGAGGCGGTACTTGATAGTCGGCTTGGTTCGTAGTCTGCTGGGTCGTTACTTCACACCAAACACAACGGCTGTCGGGCCGAAGCTACTCCTGTGCGCAATCGCGCTAGGGACCGTACTGGCGTCATCCGCCTCGGCCCAAGTCATTGAAGACACGATTGTTCTGCCGGATACGTTCGGACCCCTGCCTGGGCCGCTGCACATGGCGTACGACGACGACTCGGCGCACGCACGGCTCTACATTGGCGGCGAGGTCGACATTGGTGGAATCATCGCCGTGGATCTACTCACCTGCGAGAAGCTGGCGCGGATTGCGACCGGACCGGTAAGCGACGTGGCTATCAATGTGCCCCGCGGCAAGCTCTACGTTGCCCGTGACGACACGGACTCAATTCTGGTCGTGGACGCCGACTCCTACGGCGAGGTCGGACGGATAGCCCTTCCCTGTCGTCCTCTGTCCTTGATGTACAACCGCAGCAACGACCGAATCTACGCGGTCGGTGCGAATATCGCAGTGATTGACTGCGCGGGCGATACGATTGTCAGTGTATTGAACCTCTCTCCGGGGCCGGATTCTGTCGCGGTGCTTGCCCTCGACACCATGCGCAACGCTCTCTACGTTGGCACGGAGGGCGCCACCTACGTCGTAGACTGCAGCTCTGATAGCGTCACCAACGTTCTTCCGGGGCTACGCGGACCGGCCGCGATGGTCCTGAATCCGATCGTAGGCAAGCTCTACTACACTGCCACCGACACGCTCTTCGTGGTCGCGACCGCGACAGACAGCATCTGTGCGCGTCTCTACTACGGATCGCTGCGTCCGCTGCTGGCGTGCGACCCGGTCCACGGCAGAACGTACTTCCAGGATGGCCCCTGGTTCACGGCCGTGGACTGCGCGACCGACAGCATCATCTACGTCCATTGGCGCTATCCCTCTGCAACTGGGCTGGAATGTGACCCCGTCTCAGACAGAGTGTACTACCGCGAGGGCGGGGCGATGTACATGTACGACGGGGCGACGCTCGCGCTCGACACCAGGGTCCTGGTTACCGGATGGTGGAATTGCCGACTGCAGAGACTGCCCAGGCTTGGCCTCATGGTTGCTCTGCTCGACACCGGTACAACGCACGTCTTTGACTGCCGCTCCGACAGCCTCATCGGCACAGTGACCACAATGGGCCGGCCCGGCGACGTCTGCGTAGGTGCAAACGGCACCAAGCTCTACATGACCGGTGGGTATGACATCACAGTCGCCGATTGCTCGCTCAACATCGTGACGTCGCACATACAGAGTCAGGCCTGCCCTTTCATACCAACCTACAGCGCGACGTACAACCGCCTCTATGTGACCCGATCGGATTCACTCGTTTCGGTCTACGACTGCACCACCGACACTCTGCTCAAGCGCATCCCTGTCACCGAGTCCAAGAACGCGGCCCTGTACCATCCCGGGCTTCACAAGCTGTACCTCTACGAATCACCACGGGCGGCGGAGCCGGAGACAGTCAACGTCATTCAGTGCGGGCCTGACACTGTCTGCGGGTTAGTTCCACTACCGGTGGACCAGCAGCAGCAGCTCTTTCTTGTGCCGGAGTTCGATCAACTGTGGTGTCTGGGTGGGCAACGCCTCATCATCGTGGATTGCCTCAGTGACAGCATAGTCGTTGACACGCTTCTGAGCTGGGGAACTATTACCAATGCATGCGTGAGTGTCGAAGACCGCAAGGTGTACTTGGGCAGGTACTCTGACTCCCTTCGGATTATCCGCGTCGACAGTCTCTCACGGGTGCGTACCATAGCTGGCACCGGGAACACGACTCGCTCCCCGCTTCTATGTGTGCCTCGGGTACGAAAGGTCTACTGGTTTGCTGAACCCTACATATGGGTGCTGGATAGCGAGACCGACTCGGTCCTGCGGAAGGTTGACTGCGGCCTTCGGTTCAGGACTGCCATGCTGGATCGAACGGGCACGTACGTATACTGCTTCGGAGCGCGGGATAGCCTCTTCTGCATCGACACGCGCAACGAGAGCATCGTGTCGCGGACCCCATTGCCGCTTCCTCAGTGGGAACGACTTGTGCGCAATGAGCGGAACCACCGTCTGTACCTGGAGGGGTGGTCGGCCCGCTCGGGGATGCCTGTACTCCGAGACAGCGTCGTCCAACCCGGAGTAGTCGAGTTCTCGTCGCTGCCGCCCAGACTGCGCGAATCGCCCACGATCGTTCGGCAGAGTGGCGGGCTACACATTTCTGCTGAGTGCACGGTGTTCGATGCAGCCGGCAGGTCACTGGCCAAGCTCAAGAAGGGATGGAACCGCCTGGATGACCTGCCGCCGGGAATCTACTTCGTGCGAGAGAAGCCTCGAGCTTCAGGCCCCAGCCTACAATCGGTCAGGAAGATCGTGGTCACCAGATGATACGTCAGAGTCGACATTTGTCAGAGGGCATCAAGTGAGAAGGAGGCGCGCATGACCTGAATATCGGTCCGACTTCTGCTGCGACAATAGGGCAGCCCCTGCCATCGGCCAAGATAACAGGACAGAACTTGTGTTCTGCTGCTGCCCGTTTGAGTCTAGTGTTTGCTTAGACCGTGTCAATGAAAGGACTAACGATGAAAACAAGGTCAATGAGGAGAAGCAGCATCGGAGTGTTGCTGCTGGTTGGAGTTCTGGCGTCGCCAGGATTGGCCGTCTCGCCAGCTTACTGGTGGTACTGGAACTACCTCTCGGACATTCAAGGCACCAGGCAAAATCCGCAGTACAACTACCTTACCAAGGCGAACGGAGCCCATGCCATCGCGATGTACCCCTATGGTAGCGGCGAAAACGGCAAGATATGGACCACCATCATGAGTGAGTGGCGGTGGCCAGATCGGCCGAATGAAGCAGACACAGTGATGAAGGCGTATGAGTACAGCGACTGCTACCTCAACAACTGGACGCAGGCAGACGAGTGGCCGGTCCTCGTCCACCAGCAGGACCGCCCGGTCAACGGCCAAGTTGCCATTGGCGGGCTAGGCAAGATGCTCACGTTCGAGGAGGAGAACCTGGGCGACCCGGAACAGAGTCCGCGTTCAGCTAGTTGCCTCCTCGCACTCGGAGGGCAGAATCCATCCCAGTTTTCCTGGCCTAACCCAGCGAACGGCCGCACTTGGGAGACGCTCTCCGCGACGGCGGTCGGCGGCGCATCCCGGCTCTTGGCGTTCACCTTCTATCGCGATCGCCCAGATCCGCATAAAGACTATCGCCCCAGGATCGGGTACAAGGGCGGCGGGGGTTGGGTACGCGAAGACCCTTGGGAAGACCCCGATACAGATGACTACACGTGGGGACGCCCGACAGTGGCCTTCGCCGGTCCGTCGAGCGGCACCGCTCTGGCCGTCTACGAGGAAGTCACGGGCAACCACCTCAAAATCACGAGAACGTACGATGGCGGCGAGAATTGGTCACAGGTCCCCGGACTCAATTCGGATGAGTCTGACCTCAAAGATCCGTCAATTGCCTGGTGCGGCGACAAAGTCGTGCTGTGCTATGAATATGCAAGTACACACAAGATCGTGTGGGCGTTGTCCACGAATAGCGGCACGACTTGGGTAGAAGGCGAGTGGCCAGAAGTTCCTTTGTTGCCGGCGAACGCGGAGTATGATCGTGCCAACGTAACCGGCGTCATGTGCAATGGACAGCCGGCTTTCCTGGTCACTGCCAGGATGAAGCTCGGCGACGTTTGGAGCATTCGGGGGGCTTTCGGCCGGTTCATCGACGGCGAGCTCAAGTGGCGCTCGGAGCCCTGCATCTACGTCCCTCCCGTGACATCGACCAGCGTCGAACCCCTTAATCCTTCCATCGCTGCGGCTGTGACGGATCGCGGCAGCGAGTACGCCCACGCCTGTTTCGTCGCCAGTCGCCCATGGGGTGACGTCGGGTACCAAGGTCGCTGTCTCGCCAAGGGTTCGGCGTACTGGGCTCCGGCGACATGGACCCCAATCACTGCGGTGGCGGACGGCATGGGCCCCGGTCGCTGGCTTGCCCCAGACAATGCAGGCGGTCACCGGTTTGCCTCGATACAGCGTCCCTACTACACGGCCGGAGACGTCATCAGTGACCAGTTGGTGCATGCCACTGCCGGGATGGGTGTACAGCCGGCTCTGGCAGTAGACGGCGGTGGGCAGAACTGGGTAGCCTACAACTGGAACGACACAGTCTGGAGTGACCTAGAAGTCCGGCCGGAAAGTCTTGACAAGTGTCCTGTTCTATGGTAGTCTTGGGTTATCGTTGAGCAGCCGGCAGGCAGTCCGAGGCTATCCGAGGGGAGGCGCATTGGTCGGACACGTTGATCCGCAGCGTAATCTGTACACCTGTGACAACCAGTACCTGAAGTTAGTGGGCGAGAATACGTTCTACGGCTTTCTGGCCCGGCACCGGCCGGAGCTGTTCCAAGATGATGACTTTGGCTCGCTTTACACCCAGAACAATGGTCGGACGAGCGTACCGCCGAGCATCCTGGCA
>CAYOCZ010000208.1:0-6111 GCA_964402475.1 uncultured bacterium
GACGCATTCAGTGCAGATCAAGGCCAAGGTCAAGGCTGAGAGGGGATACCCAACGATCTTGTCCTCTCTGAACCTCAACCTTAACCTCTACCTCTACCTCTCCGGGGGGCATTAGTGCGCTGCCTGGTAACCGGGTCCGAGGGAATGCTCGGAACCGAACTGGTCGAGTTCCTGCGACGCCAGAATGAAGAAGTCCTCGGCTGGGATCTGCCCAAACACGACGTTACCGACGTCGAGAAGACGATCAACGGTATCCACCAGGTCGGGCCCGAGGTCGTGTTTCATCTTGCTGCCCGGACTGACGTGGACGGGTGCGAGGACGATGTGGGCGGCGCAACCAGCGTCAACTTCCAGGGGACCTGGGCGGTAGCGCTTGGTGCCGAGGAGATGCGCTGCAAGCTGCTCTACGTTTCTACCGACTACGTCTTCGATGGTCGCTCGAACCGGCCTTACCGTGAGGGCGACACGGCCAACCCACTCTCAGTTTACGGGCGGACGAAGTTCACGGGAGAGAATGCAGTCACCCGCACTTGCCATCGGCATTTCATCGTCAGGACCAGCTGGCTCTACGGCAGGCACGGCCGCAACTTCGTTGACACCATACGTGAGAAGTCGGCCCAAGCGCCAAGAATCGAAGTAGTTAACGACCAGGTCGGCTCCCCGACCTCTGCGCGAGACCTGTGCCGGCCGCTCTGGGAGTTGGCCAAGTCAAAGCACTTCGGCACCTACCACCTGACCAACTCGGGCCAGTGTTCGTGGTTTGAACTGGCAGTGGAGATAGTGAAGCTCACCGGCGCGAAGTGCGAGGTGGCGCCGATTGACACGGCGACGGCGGCCCGGCGGGCTCCGCGTCCGTCCTACTCAGCGCTTGAGAACCGCGAGTTCAAGCGCAGGTTCGGCAAAGAGCTGAGGTCGTGGCAAGAAGCGCTCAGGAGCTACATCAAAGGAGAGGACGAAGTCCAAAGGACAAATGACGCACCGCGGACCGAAGCTGGCGGTTGACTGCATCATCCTGCTTGACGGCAAGGTGCTTCTGATTCACCGCCGCAATCCGCCGCACGGCTGGGCACTGCCGGGCGGGTTTGTTGAATACGGTGAGACCGTTGAGGACGCGGTGCGACGCGAGATGAAAGAGGAGACCGGGCTGGAGCTGCAGGGACTCAGGCAGTTCCGCGTTTACTCAGACCCGACGCGCGACCCGCGCGGGCATGTGGTGTCGGTTGTGTTCACCGCCCGGGGCGTCGGCAAGCCCGCGGCCGGAGACGATGCCGACCGTTGCCGCCTGATTGACTTGAGCGAGATTCCCCAAACCGAGATTGCCTTCGACCACTCGAAGATACTCCGGGAATTCAAGGAGAGTCCGGTTTCGCAGGCTGCGGGAGCGTAGCTCCCGCCTTTCTCGCAGAGCGGCAGTCCTGCTGCCGCGATCCAAAGCTAGGCCGGGTACGCGTTGAGCTGCACTGCCCACTTGCGCAGTGCTTCCCTGCGCGTCCGGTCGTCTTCCGACAGGACCAGCGGCCGCCCGCGGCAGTCGATGATGACACCGACGAGTCCACCCTCGACTTTCGCTTCGAGGGCCTTGCCGGCGCCGCCGCCGACATCGAATCCCCGCTCCGGGTCGATGATTGCCCTGGCGGATTCGCCGACGCCGAGCGGCAGGATGCCGATGTTACCGAACTCCACGCGGACTTCCGTTTCCTTGCCGTCGGGTTTGACGACCTTCACGTGCACGCACTTCGCGCCTTCCTTGCCACCACCAACCGGGGCGATGCAGGTACCGAGGTGAATCAGGCAGTCCTTCTCGAAGACTTCGTAGGCGGCTTCAGGGTGGACTTCCGTCAGTACCCCGAGGTGCGGCATCATGAAGATTGAGTCAACAGTCAGCCGCGTCACACCCTCGGGTTGGAACGCGTCCATCGTCATCATTGCCGACTGGACCCGGCGCGGTGCATGAGAGAGTGCGCCGCCTGAACCGACCACCAGGCTCAGGTCCATCATACTCACCAGGGTCTCGCCCGTGCGCGACTGGGCGAATGCGTCGGAGATCGTCCGCTCCTGCTGCACGCCCTTGAGCCCCACGGCCATCGACATGTGGTGAAGCAGCGCGAGACGCAGGGCCTCACGGGCGATGGCCTGTTCGAGCTTCAGGTCTTCAAGGGTTGACGGAATGGTGGTCGGGCGGATCATCTTGTTGCGGATGCGGTTTCGGACCTCAGCGGCGGACATCTCCATCGGCAGCCAGCGCATGATGTTCTTTTCGCCGGCCTCGGCCAGCACGTTGGAGATTGAGTATGACATGCCGAGGTTGGCGGACACCGTGCGGTTGAACACGCCCTCGAAGACACTGAACACGTCGGTCGTGGCGCCGCCGATATCGACTCCGAGCACGGCGATGCCCTGGGCCTTGCCGATGTTCTCAATCAAGAGCCCGACCGCGCCTGGCGTGGGCATGATGGGCACGTCGGTCCATTCCATCAGCTTCCCGTATCCCGGGGCATGGGCCATCACGTGTTCCATGAACAGGTCGTGGATCTTGTTGCGGGCCGGCCGCAAGTTCTCGCGCTCCAGCACCGGTCGGATGTTCTCAACCACCTCGATGGCGCTCTTCTCCCCGAGCGTCTTGAGCACGAGTTCCCGCACGTCCTTGTTGCCGGCGAAGATGACCGGTAGGTTGTACCCGACCCCGAACCGGGGTTTGGGGTCGGCTGCCGCTATCAACTCAGCCAGTTCGACGACGTGTGAGATGGTTCCGCCGTCGATGCCGCCGGACAGGAGAATCATGTCCGGTCGCAGGGTGCGGATGCGCTCAATCTTCTCGTGGGGGAGTCGTCCGTCGTTCGAGGCGATGACGTCCATCACGATTGCGCCCGCACCGAGCGCCGCGCGTGCCGCGCTCTCGCCGCTCATCGTCAGCACCACGCCGGCGACCATCATCTGCAGGCCGCCACCGGCCGACGAAGTGGAGATGTAGACGTCCGAGCCCTCCTTGTCGCCGCGCTTCGACTTGATGATGGTCTCGCCGTCGAGCAGCTTCACGCCGGACAGCTCTTCGACCTCCATTACGGAGTTCAACACGCCACGGGTGACGTCCTCGAAGGGCGCCTCAACCGTGGTCGGTGCCTCGCCGCGCGTGCTGAGACGGAACTCGGTGCCGCGCTTCTCAATCAGGATGGCCTTGGTGGTGGTCGAGCCGCAGTCGGTAGCCAGTATCCGAGTTATCTTATCCTTTTCGATCACGTCTTCCATCCTCCAGTTTCTCTATCGTCTGAATGAGAGACTCAATATTCGACCGTTCTTCGAGCAGGGCCGCAAACTCGTCGTACTGGCGGAACGGGAACAGCGAGGTCACTATTGGTTGAAAGAAGACCATCATTTGCGATCCCACGAACGACAGCGGCTTGCCTGATTCAAGCATCACGATGGCCACCGGGGTCAACCTCAGGTCAACGACCTTCTGCGCAATCTTGGTGAGGACCTCATCGCGCCGCTCGATGGACATGTCTGAGGCGAACATCAGGATTTCGGCTGCCAGTTCACGTCGAGTTCGCGCGACGCCCTGGCCTCATCCAAGCGCCGCACCGGCGTGGTGACCGGGGCCTGGCGCAGGACGTCCGGGTTGGTGCAAGCTTCATCCGCAATCTGCTTCATCGCGGCGATGAACTCGTCGAGCGACTCCCGTGACTCGGTCTCGGTCGGCTCAATCATCAGGGCCTCGGGTACAATCAGCGGGAAGTAGATGGTCGGTGCATGCATTCCGTAGTCGAGCAGGCGCTTGGCAACATCCAGTGTCTTGACGCCGTGTTCCCGCAGGTTCGAGCCGGAGAAGACGACCTCGTGGAGACATCTCTCCTTGTAGGGCAGATCGTAGATGCCTTCAAGCCCGGCGCGGACGTAGTTCGCGTTCAGCACCGCGGTTTCGGCCGCATCTCTGAGGCCGGCGGCGCCAAGCATACGGATGTAGGTATAGGCCCGCACGAGAACCGCGAACTGGCCGTGGAAACCCAGCACTCGGCCGATCGAATCGGGTCGTTCATATTCGAGCCGGTATTGGCCGCTGTCGTACTGGACGACCGGCCGCGGCAGGAACGGCTCAAGCGCGTGGGTCACCGCGACCGGACCCGAGCCCGGGCCGCCGCCGCCATGCGGAGTCGAGAACGTCTTGTGCAGATTGATGTGCATCAGGTCGAATCCCGCGTCCGCAGGCCGGTGGACACCCATATAGGCGTTCAGGTTCGCACCGTCCAAGTAGACGAGCGAGCCCTGCTGGTGCATGATATCGCAGATTCTCTTGGCTTCGGGTTCGAAGATGCCGAGCGTGTTCGGGTTGGTAACCATCAGGCAGGCGACGCAGCTCGAACAGGCCCGTTCCAGCTCGGCCGTGTCGATCTCGCCTTTCTCGTTGGACTTGATCTGGACCGCCTTGAACCCGGAGAGCGTCACCGAAGCCGGGTTGGTCCCGTGCGCCGAGTCCGGCACTAGGACGACGTCGCGTGATTCGCCGCGTTTCTCGAAGTACTTCCGCACCATCATGACGCCGGTAAGCTCGCCGTGCGCGCCCGCAGCCGGCTCGAGCGTCACCGCGTCGAAACCGGTGATTTCTTCAAGCATCCTGCCCAGTTCGTACATCAGTTGCAGCGCGCCCTGGGTCAGGGTTTCGGGCTCGAGCGGATGAAGGCCCGTGAACCCGGGAAGGCGGGACGTCAGTTCGTTGACCTTGGGGTTATACTTCATCGTGCACGAACCAAGCGGGTAGAATCCCTTGTCGACGTGGTGGTTCATGATTGATAGCCGGGCAAAGTGCCGGGCCACGTCGACCTCGCTCAGGTCCGGCAGGTCGCTGTCCTTCCGGGCCGTCTCACCTGCGTCGACGGCCGGCACGTCGAGCGCCGGCAGCGACCAGGCCTGTCGGCCCGGGCTTGAGAGTTCGAACAGTGTCTTCTCGGGCATCAGCGTTTCCTCGAGGCTAGGAAACGGGCGACCGAGCGATCGTAGGTGCGTTCGACCTCCGGGGTGAAGTAGCAGGCCGGGAGTTCGTCGCTGCCGCGGTGGTATGCGATGCACTCGCAGCACTTGCCCTTCCGAGAGCACGGCTCGTATGTGCAGTTACAGCTCTGACGGTTGGCCTCGAGCTTGCACTCCACGGCTAGCTCGCGAACTCCTGCTTCAGGAACTGGCAGTATTCGTCCATCTCAGCCTTGGTGCGTTTCTCGGTGCCGGCCACCAGCAGGCGGTTCTTCCATTCCGGGTCGAACCGGTCGAGCGCGACCCCGGCCAGAATACCGTGCCTGATTCCGGCTTCCACCACTCGGGCCGCCGGAACTGGCGTCCGGACTACGAACTCCATGAGAAATGGGGTGGAGGTTTCGGTTTCGAACCCGCGGACTTCGGCGATGCCGCGGGCAAGGTAATGGGCTTTCGCCATGCTCTGGCGGGCGACCTCGGCGATGCCGGTTTTTCCCATTGTCGCCATGTAGACACTCGCGGCCAGCGCACAAAGCGCCTGGTTGGTACAGATGTTGGACGTGGCCCGCTCGCGTCGGATGTGCTGTTCCCGGGTCTGGAGCGCGAGCACGAACCCGGTCTTGCCCTCGGTGTCCACTGTCCGGGCAACAACCCGGCCGGGTAGATCCCGGATGTGCTTCTTCTTCGCGCTCATCAGGCCGAGATAGGGCCCGCCGAAGTTCAGAGGGATTCCGAGCGGCTGACCTTCGCCGACCGCGATGTCGGCGTCATAGGCCCCGGGCGGCTCCAACGCTCCCAGGGATATTGGGTCGGCAGAAACGACCAGCAGGCCGCCGGCCTTGCGAACGACCTCACTCGCGCGACGGACCGGTTCCAGGCTGCCAAAGAAGTTCGGATGCTGGATGATGAGCGCGGCCACATCAGTGGTGAACATCCCGGTCAGCGCATCTACATCAATCACGTTCCCGGACAGCGGCACGAACTCGAT
This sequence comes from uncultured bacterium, assembly GCA_964402475.1. GTDB lineage: Bacteria > Hydrothermota > Tepidihabitantia > Tepidihabitantales > Tepidihabitantaceae > UBA2258. Next base: position 5,951 of record CAYOCZ010000208.1, read on the forward strand.
CGGGATGTTCAGGCCATGCGCATAGGTCCTGACCACCTCGACGTGTGTGGGATTGACGCTGCCGGCAAGCAGTACCTTGGGCCGGCGACTGATGTCTCGGGCCATGTGCGTCGCCTCGGCCAGTGCCGGGTGGATTCCCTGACACCCAAGCATGCGTCCGT
>CAYOCZ010000209.1:0-6025 GCA_964402475.1 uncultured bacterium
TGCTACCATATGCGCGAACAGGAAGGCCGCCGGCTGACAGTCAACTGCTGGCGGTTCAACGAGCTGAGATGACCATGATACCTCCGAAACCGGCAGGCACAGGACTGCATCACTCGTGTCAGTGAGCGCTGGCAACCAGGGCGAAACCGCTCTGCCCCGCCTCTACACCGATCTCGCGGCGTGGTGGCCGGTGCTGTCCAACCCGGACGACTATGCCGAGGAGGCCGAGTTCTACCGCAAGTGCCTGCGTGAAGCGAGCCGGATTCCGATCAGGTCGGTGCTCGAGCTCGGCTCAGGCGGCGGCAACAACGCCTCGTTCCTCAAGGCCGACTTCGAGATGACACTGGTCGACATTGCACCCGCCATGCTTCGTGTCAGCCGCAACCTGAACCCGGAGTGCGAGCACATCCACGGTGACATGCGCGATGTCCGCCTGGGCCGGATCTTCGACGCCGTGTTCATCCACGACGCCATCATCTACATGACCGCTGCCGGCGACCTGAGGCGGGCGATCGAGACCGCCTGGGTCCATCTCCGGCCCGGCGGTGCAGCGCTCTTCTGCCCGGACTTCGTCAAGGAGACGTTTCAGCCCCGAACGATACACGGCGGCCACGATCGGATGCTGCGCAGCCTGCGTTACCTCGAATGGACCTGGGACCCCGACCCGAATGACGCCACCGTCGTGACCGACTTCGCCTACCTGCTGCGGGACAAGGACGGCGTGCGCGTCGAGTACGACCGTCACGTCACCGGTCTGTTCGAGCGGGGAGTATGGTTGCGGCTGCTTGAGGAACAGGGATTCAAGACCGAGACCCGGAGCTTCGAGACGACGACGCCGGACCGGGTCGCGTGTGAGGTCTTCCTCGCCTCGAAGCCTGCCGACTGAAGTCCGGGGATCCGGGCCACTTCTACGAAGAACCGCGCATTTGACTTGCCCAGCCCGGCCACGATGACAGCTTTCAGCCAGCAGCTTGTGGCCTGCGTCTGAAGATGAACCTGCGCCCAGGCTTGGGCGCGCACTCACCAGAGCCGCGGGAGGACGAGTTGGCTGCGGCGGAAGCGGCCGGTGAGAACGAAGTTGGTAGTTGGTGGTTAGGAGTGAGGGAAGACTGGGGCGAAGTCAGACGCCAGATATCAGAGGCTGGAAGTCAGAGGTCCGGAGTCGGCGCCTCGGCCGAGTCGGGGGCCTCACATCACAGGCCAGAATGAAGAAGCGACGATTAGGGAATCGCGCTGCGGCGCGTCAGCGGCGCCGGGCAGTCGAGGCGGTGCCTGAAGTAGCTGGGCTAGCTCGCGCGGGCTCGGCGCAGGCCGCGAAAACCCAGCACACTCACCAGCATACCTCCGGCGAAAAGTAGCAAGTCGATCGGGTCCAGGCCGCCGCCGGTCAGCACGCCCCAGAGCCCGACCACGGCTGCCAATACTCCGGCAACAACGGCGATGGTGCTTACTGCCTTCGACCGTTTTGTCGATGGGGCTGCGACGGGAGCAACTACTTTCTCACTGTCTGACATCGGACCTCCTTTTGTGCATCCATTGGACTGCGGAGTCCGCGCGACTCGTTAGTAGCGACACTCTCGATGGTAGAATACCACCCCGGCTGATGCTGTCAAGAATTGACAGTCGACGGAGTCAACTGAAGAACCGACGCGCTCAGGTGAGCTGGTGGCCATGTGGCAGGAGGAGGGACGAAGAGATAAGGGGATAGAGGGAGAAAACGCGAGGCCGGATAATGCAGAAGTTAGATACCAGAGTGCAGAAGGCAGGAGTATGCAGGCATGAATCTGCGTTCATCCGTGTCCGTATGTGGTTGGTTCGATCCGCGTCCGCAGTTCTGAATTCTGGCTTCTGCATTCTGACTTCTGTTCTGTCCCTGTTCTCCGTCGGCGGTTGAGTCTGGGCTCTGTCCGTCTATACTCTTCCATGCCCATCTGGCACAGACCGTTGGAGCGAATTGACGATGCCCGGTCAGTGACCCCGAAGCGCGGCAGCCCGAGGGTTTTGTTTGTATGGGTCGTCGCGTTGCTCTTCGGCTGCGGGCCGGGCCCGAAGACCGTGCCGCATGAGGCAGAGTACGGAATCTACGCGCTGCATCTCGGGACGCAGGACGTCCGCCTGGTCTACAGCACACCGAAGGAGATTCAGACCTCGGCCCTGCGGCTGGACGTGGCCGGCGGGAAGCTGCTCTTCGCCCAGAAGGTGGACGGCGACAGCAACGAGCACCTTGAGCTTTGTACCGTGGGTACCGATGGCTCCGGGTTCCGGCGCCTGACCAGCAACTTCCTCTGGGACCTGTATCCCGCGTGGTCGCCGGACAATACGCGCATCGCGTTCCTCTCGTTCCGCCGCAGCGATCTCGACATCTACGTGATGAATGCCGACGGCACCGGCGACACGTTGCTCCACGATTCCGGCTCACACGACGCCGACGTTGACTGGGTGGGGAGCAGCATTGTCTTCACTTCCGGTTTCAAGATATGGAAGATGAACGACGACGGAACCGAGGCCGCGGCGGTGACGAATCCGGCCAATGCCGGGCAGTGGGGCAATGCCAATCTGCCCATCGGCGACTATGACCCGAAGTTGAGTCCGGACGGCTCTCGGATTGTCTTCGAACGGCTGGAAGACCCGAGCACGACTCATGGCCGTTATAACCTCTTTGTCGTGGACTCGAACGGCACCAACGAAACGCGGTTGACCTGCAGCGGCTACGCCCAGGGGCTCGCCAGTTGGTCTCATTCCGGCACGAGGCTGGTCTACGTTGTCGCGGCGATTGAGGAGCAGGGCGCGTATGACATCTACATGATGAATGCGGATGGGACCGACGTCCACAATGTAACGCCGGGCTATTTCCCCGACGGCTTTCTATGCCATACACCGGTCTTTGCCAAAGGCGATTCCGAGCTGTTCTTCGTCGGGCAGTGGTGGGAGTAGCCCGGCCGCTGCGCTTCCGCCTCGGCCTGCCCGAACCATCTGCGCCATCCGCGTAGTCTGCGGTTGTTCCTTCCCTCGGCGGTCTTGGCGTCCATGGCGGTTGAATTCGGCCGGGCGACCCCTATACTGATTCATGGCCAACTGGAACGGACCGTTAGAGCGGATTGACGATACCCGGCTGCTGATTCCGAAGAGCTACAATCCCAAGATGCGGGTGGACGGCGTCATCTATTCGGACGCGTCGCTGCTTGCGGACATCAAGCAGGACCAGGCGCCGGAGCAGGTCGCGAACGTCGCGACCCTGCCCGGAATTGTGGGCCAGTCGATGGCGATGCCGGACATCCACTGGGGATACGGGTTTCCCATTGGCGGCGTGGCCGCGTTCGAGGTCAAGGAAGGCGTTGTTTCGCCGGGCGGGGTCGGCTACGACATCAACTGCGGCGTGCGGCTGCTGCGGACCAAGCTCGCGCGTACGGACCTGACGCCGCCCGTGCTCGACAAGCTGGTACGGGCGATGCACGAGAACGTGCCGTCCGGGGTCGGTTCCAAGGGGAAGATTCGCATCTCCCAGGCCGAGGTGGCGCAGGTGCTGACGCACGGCGCGCGCTGGGCGATCGAGAAGGGATACGGAACCGAGGAGGACCTGGAGTATACCGAGGAGCACGGCCAGATGGCCGGGGCAGACCTGGCCGGTGTGTCGGGGCGGGCGCTGGAGCGCGGGATGCCGCAGCTTGGGACGCTCGGCGCGGGCAACCATTTCCTCGAAGTGCAGGAAGTGACCGAGGTCTATGACCTTCCGGCGGCGCGGGACCTGGGTATCTCCGAGGGGCAGGTCACGGTGATGATTCACACCGGCTCGCGTGGCTTGGGGTACCAGATATGCGACGACAATGTGAAGACACTCGGCGCGGTATCCAAGAAGTACGGCATCGAGCTGGTTGACCGGCAGCTCGCCTGCGCGCCCATCGAGTCAGCGGAAGGGAAGCGGTACTTCGGCGCGATGGTCTGCGCGGCCAACTACGCGTGGGCGAACCGGCAGGCGATTGCGCACCGGGTGCGCGAGGCGTTTGCGCAGGTGCTGGGCAAGTCGGTCGAGGCGCTGGGGATGGGCCAGGTCTACGACGTGGCCCACAATATCGCCAAGATCGAGACCCACGCGGTCGGCAAGGAATGCGTGAAGGTCTGCGTCCATCGGAAGGGCGCGACTCGCGCGTTCGGCCCGGCCAAGCCCGGTTCCGGTACGCAGTGCCACAACCAGACCGGGAGCCGCGCGCTGCCGTCGCGCTACCGGCACCTTGGCCAGCCGGTGTTGATTCCCGGCGACATGGGTACGAGCTCCTACCTGCTGCTCGGCACCGAGAGGGCCGAGGCCGAGACATTCGGCTCGGCCTGTCACGGCGCGGGCCGGGTCTGGTCCCGCACGCGCGCACTCAGGGAAACCGAGCACCGGAACGTGGCGCAGGAGCTGAGGGCGCAGGGCATCCAGGTGATGGCCGCGAGCCGCGAGGTCCTGCGCGAGGAGGTCCCGGACGCGTACAAGGACGTGGACAAGGTCGTGGACGTCTGCGTCCGCGCCGGCATCTGCCGCAGAGTGGCGAGGATGAAGCCAATAGGAGTGGTAAAGGGCTAGTGATCGAGTAGTCAAGTGATCAAGTGAACCGGAATCCGGATTCGTCACTGGACCACTGGTCCACTAGACCACTTGATCACTGCCTGAGATGACTTTCGCCGACAAGGTAGCCACGGCTCCTGAGAGCCCGGGCGTCTACCTGCTCAAGGACGCGAAGGGCCGCGTGCTCTATGTGGGCAAGGCGCGGGTGCTCCGAGAGCGACTTCAGGCCTACACACAGCCGAAGGAAGACCCGCGCCTGCGCTCGTTGGTCAGCAAGGTGGCCGACCTTGAGACCGTAATCACGCGTTCCGAGGTCGAGGCGCTGGTCCTCGAAGAAAACTTCATCAAGTTCAAGAAGCCGCGCTACAACGTACGGCTGCGCGACGACAAGAGGTTCCCCTATCTCAAGATAACCGCGGCCGAGCCGTTCCCGTGCATCTACGTTACCCGGAACCTGAGAGACGATACGGCTTTGGGGACAGTCCCCGTGCGGGGACAGTCCCCATCCAAGTCGGTGTTCTTCGGGCCGTATACCTCGGCGAAGGAGCTCAGGAAAGCGCTGAAAGCCGTGAAGCGGATATTCAGGATGCGGACGTGCAAGCGGGACCTGACGGCTTTGGGGACAGTCCCCATGCGGGGACTGTCCCCGAGCGAGTCAGAAGTGCGGACGGAAGGAAACGCCCGCCAAGGACGCGTCCTCGGGAAACCCCAGGGGACAGTCCACAACGGGACAGTCTCCGGGTTTCCTCGGCCGTGTCTGAACTTCGAGTTGAACCGCTGCACCGGGCCGTGTGCAGGCAAGGTGACGCAAGAGCAGTATGCCCAGCAGGTGAAGGACGTGGTTCGTTTCCTCTCCGGACGGTCGGATGAACTGACCGAGCAGGTGGAACAGCGGATGTGGGCCGCGTCGCAGGCGCAGGATTTCGAAGTCGCCGCCGGCCTGCGTGACCAATTGATGGCCCTGCGCGAAATCAGGAAGGACCAGCAGGCGGTGGTGCAGGACAAGACCAGCCGCGACATCATCGGGCTGGCGCGCGGTGCGCGGGCCGCGGTCGCCGCGCTGTTTCGAGTGCGCGAGGGGAAGATCGTGTCGCGCGAGGAGTACCCGCTGACTGTCGGCGCGGACGCGCCGGATTCGGAGATACTCTCGGCCGTCATCCGCTCGATTCACACCCACACGCATGACGTCCCGGAGGAAATCATCCTGCCGAGCGCGATCGAGGACGCGGCCGCGCTTGAGGCGCTGTTCGCCGAGAAGCGGGGGCGGAAGGTTAGGATTGTCGTGCCGGAGCGCGGGGAGAAGGTGCGGCTGATGGAACTCGCGCGGGCCAACGCTGAGAAGGCGCTGGTTGAGCTTCGGCCCGAAGAGCGGGTGCCGGCCGGGAACCGCGAGCTTGCAGAAATCCTCGGGCTACCAACCGTGCCGCGTTTGATAGAGGGCGTGGACATCTCGAACACACAGGGCACCAACGCGGTCGG
>CAYOCZ010000210.1:0-3303 GCA_964402475.1 uncultured bacterium
AGTCCTGCTCGGGCGCGCGAACGAAATCTCGCGGAAGTACCGCTCGGGTCAAGAGCACGCTGAGATGCCGGACACAGAGATACACAGGGGCATCGTGCAGACGCTGTCCGAGTTCGCGAAGGCATCGCGCTACTACAACCTTGACTATCTCTTAGGCCGAGCGCCGGCGGCAGCGGTAGACCCCATCGCGGCGTGGTTCAGCCGTGTGGGGAAACCGATACTGGCCAAGCACTACTCGTCTCGCAGGCACGCGGAGGACGAACAGCAGGCGGCAGCACTGAAGGAATTCCTTGATGACAGCGTGGCTGTCCGAAGTCACTCAGAGGAAGGAAAAGCGGTCGACGATGTCGGCGAGGCGTTCATACTTGGCGCGCGGACGAATGCCATCCAGAGATACGGCCGACTCTACACACTGCAGATAGCCCGATTCCTGGCCTTGCTGCTGAGCGAACTGGGCATCGTCGCTATGAAAAGGGGAGTAAAGGTGGTGCCGTATCTCAGCGATTTCTTCCGTATGTTCACCGGCCCCGACCATTATCTACTGCGCGGACGAAAGACGTGGTCGATCTACAAGCCATGATACCCGCTCGCGGTGCGTACCCGTCGAAGCTGATGAGCGGAGATAGATGAGCGAGCGCTTCACCGAGTCAACTGTCGAAGATGCCGCTCTAGCCTGGCTGGCGGAGTTGGGCTGGGCTGTGAAGCACGGGCCGGAGATTGCGCCGCCTGACTGCCGAGACGGCCTCGGCTCAGGCAGGGGAGAGTTGTTTGCCGAGCGAAAGGACGGCGGAGGAACGAGGAGTGAGGAATGAGGAGTGAGGAGGCAGGAACCGGCGGAGAAGTGCTCGGGTTTCAGGGCGACGGCTGGGGCTTGCATCGGGCTGCGGTATAGTTATCATTCATGGCATGAATAACCGTCATAACATCCTTGGGCGCTGTCTTGCTCCGGCCCTGAGGCGTGCGTTGTCGCGGGCACCGGTTGTGGTGCTGACCGGGGCGCGCCAGACCGGCAAGACGACGCTGGCGCGCGACATTCTCGGCCAGGGCCGCGCATACGTGAGTCTGGACGATGTGGAGATGGCCGACCGGGCCGAGCGTGAGCCGGACACCCTCCTGGACTCCCAGGTTCCGCTGACCATTGATGAAGTGCAGCGCAGCCCGGGGTTGCTGCTGGCGATAAAGCGGCGGGTTGACCGCAAGCGCGTGGCGGGGCAGTTCCTCCTGACCGGTTCGTCGAATCTGGCCCTGCTCGGCCGAGTCTCGGAGTCGCTGGCCGGGCGCGCGGTGTACAAGACGCTGCTGCCCATGACGTGTTCCGAACGGGCCGGCGGCGGCGCGTGCGGCCCCTGGGGCGTTCTTATGGAGTCGCCCGAGCGTCTGCGTGGAAGGCGGGTGCGGAGCATGGACTGGCGAGAGGCGGCGTTGGCCGGCGGGCTGCCGCCTGCCGCGCTGGCCCGGGACCGCGAAACCCGCGTCGAGTGGTTGGACGGGTACGTGAAGACGTATCTGGAGAGGGACCTGCAGATGCTCTCGACCATCGAGCGCCTGGCCGACTTCCGCCGCCTCCTGCGCATCACCGCGTTGCGCACGGGGCGCCTTATGAACCAGAGCGACATGGCGCGCGACGCCGGACTTGCGCAGCCCACCGCCCACCGCTACCTGGACCTGCTTGAGGCTTCGTATCTGCTTCAGCGGTTGCCCGCCTACGCCGTGAACCGCACGAAGCGCCTGATCAAAGCGCCGCGGCTCTTCCTGAGCGATACCGGTCTGGCCTGTTTCCTTGCCGGTCTGCACGCGGCCGGGCAGATTGCCGCCAGCGACATGGCGGGCTTCATACTGGAGAACGTCGTACTCAGCGACCTGCTGGCCTGGCGAGAGACCCTGACCCCTGCCCCGGAAGTGCTGTACTGGCGCACCACGGCCGGCAAGGAAGTGGATTTCGTCATTGAGAGCGAAGGCAGATTGACCCCCGTCGAGGTCAAAGCGACCAAACGTCCGCGGCTGGATGACACGGACGGGCTCAACGCTTTTCTTGACGAGTACCCGGATGTCGCTGCGCACGGTCTTCTCATCCACACGGGCGAGGTCATCGAGCCGATGTCGCCGCGCATCTGGGCGATTCCGCTGGCTCTTGCTCTTGGTGTGGCCGGAGACACTGAGGCGTGATGATGCCGCAGAGGCGCTATCGATGAGATTCGGTAATGTCGCGCGAATTGGGTAATGAATTGGGTAACAAGGCAAAAGGAAAGTAGAAAGTGCAAAGGACAAAGCAAAGAGGAAAGTGGAAATGACGAAGTCGGACTTCGGACTTTCCACTTCGTACTTTCTCCTTTCCGCGTTGGTTTGTCCTTTGTCCTTACGACTTTGTCCTTTCCGAAGTGTTAATGGGGTGTAAATGGCGATAGTCCGTTTCTCCGAATCCGTCGTCGAAGACGCGGCCCTGGACTGGCTGAGCAAGCTGGGCTGGGCGGTGAAGCACGGGCCGGCAATTGCGCCGGGGGAGTTGTTTGCTGAGCGGAAGGACTACAGCGAGACCGTGCTGTTGGAGCGGTTCCGGTCCGCCCTGCAGCGCCTGAATCCGGGCCTGCCCGAGGACACGCTGGCCGACGCGGAGCGGCGGGTGCTCAGGCCGGATGCGCCGTTGGTGGTCGTGAACAATCAGCAGTTCCATCGCTGGCTGGTGGACGGCATCACGAGTGAGTACCGGGCATCGGACGGCAACCTGCGCGGGCACCCGGTTCGGCTGGTTGACTTCGACGACCTCGACAACAATGACTGGCTGGCCGTGAACCAGTTCACGGTTGTCGAGAACCAGCACAATCGCAGGCCGGACATCGTGCTGTTCGTGAACGGCCTGCCATTGGCCGGTGTTGAGCTCAAGAACCCGGCTGACGAGGCCGCCGACATCTGGTCCGCGTACCGGCAGTACCAGACGTACAAGGCTGAGATTCCCTCGCTCTACACCTACAACGACGCGTTGGTGATTTCAGACGGGCTTGAGGCGCGGATGGGCACGCTGACCGCAGGCAAGGAGTGGTACCTGCCTTGGCGGACGATAGAAGGCCAAGAGGTGGAACCAGTTACGACACCACAACTGAAGGTGCTGCTGCACGGGGCGTTCGACCATCGGCGGTTCCTCGACCTCGTGCGCTGGTTCATCGTGTTCGACGATGACGGGTCCGGCAAGCTCACCAAGAAGATGGCCGGGTATCACCAGTTCCATGCGGTGCAGGCCGCGGTCGATGCGACCGTGAAGGCTTCCCGGCCCAAGGGCGACCGCAGGGCCGGAGTGGTCTGGCACAC
>CAYOCZ010000210.1:3403-6015 GCA_964402475.1 uncultured bacterium
TGGTGTTCACGACGATTCAGAAGTTCCTGCCCGAGGAGAAGGGCGTGGTGGCCGCGCTGTCGGAGCGCCGGAACATTGTGGTCATTGCCGACGAGGCGCACCGAAGCCAGTACGACTTCGTGGACGGCATGGCGCGCAGCATGCGCGACACGCTACCCAATGCGTCGTTCATCGGGTTCACGGCAACGCCGGTTGACTTCTCGGACCGGAACACGCGGGCCGTGTTCGGCCACGACATCAGCGTCTACGACATCCAGCGGGCGGTTGAGGACAAGGCGACCGTGCCGATTTACTACGAGAGCCGGCTGGCGAAGATTGACCTGCCCGAGGCCGAGAAGCCGAAGGTTGACGCCGAGTTCGAGGAGGTGACCGAGGAAGAAGAGGTCACGCACAAAGAGAAGCTGAAGTCCCGGTGGGCGAGGCTGGAAAAGGTCGTCGGCGCGAAGAAGCGGATTGCCGAGGTCGCGAAAGACCTGGTCGAGCACTGGGAGCAGCGACTGGGTGTGATGGACGGCAAGGCGATGGTCGTGTGCATGAGCCGCCGGATATGCGTTGACCTGCACGACGAGATTGTGAAGCTGAGGCCGGGCTGGGGCGGGGACGAAGAAACGGGCCGGGTGAAGGTGGTGATGACCGGTTCCGCGACGGACCCGGCAGAGTGGCAGCCGCACATCCGCAACAAGGAGAAGCGGCGGAAGCTCGCCGACCGGTTCAAGGACCCGAAGGACCCGTTCCAGATTGTCATCGTGCGCGATATGTGGCTGACCGGGTTCGACGCGCCGTGCCTGCACACAATGTACCTGGACAAGCCGATGCGCGGGCACGGGCTGATGCAGGCAATTGCGCGGGTGAACCGGGTGTTCCGCGACAAGCCGGGCGGGCTGGTGGTTGATTACATCGGCATCGCTGACTCCCTGAAGAAGGCGCTGGCCGCGTACACCGAGAGCGGCGGCAAGGGCAAGCCGACGTTCAGCCAGGAGGAAGCGGTCGCCAAGATGCTCGAGAAGTACGAGGTCTGCTGCGCGATGTTCCATGGGTTCGACTGGTCGGATTGGACCGGAAAGCCGGCGCAGCGGATTGCCTTGCTGCCCAAGGCGCAGGAACACATCCTCACGCAGGAGGACGGGCAGGAGCGTTACGCGCAGGTGGTGAAGGAACTGTCAGTCGCGTTTGCCCTTTCGGTGCCGCACGAGGAGACGAAGCGCATCCGCGACGATGTCGGGTTCTTCCAGGCCGTGCGGGCCGCGCTTGGCCGCAAGTCGCCAAGCCGCAGGCTGACCGAAGAGGAACTGGACCTCGCCATCAAGCAGATAGTCTCGCGGGCGATATCGGCGGACAAGCCGATGGACATATTCGCCGAGGCGGGGCTGAAGAAGCCGGACATCTCGATTCTCTCCGATGAGTTCCTGGCCGAGGTGCGAGGGATGAAGCAGAAGAACCTCGCGGTCGAGTTGCTGCGGAAGCTCTTGAACGACGAGATAAAGACGCGGTCACGGACGTTCCTGGTGCAGTCGCGGTCGTTTGCCGAGATGCTGGAGCGGGCCATCACCGAGTACCACAACCGGACCATCGAGACACTGCAGGTCATTGAGCGTCTCATCAAGCTGGCCGAAGAGATGCGAAAGTCGGCCCAGCGGGGAGAGAAGCTCAAGCTGTCACCCGAGGAACTGGCGTTCTACGACGCGCTGGAAACCAACGACAGCGCGGTGTCGATACTGGGAGACGAGACGCTGCGGACGATTGCCCGCGAGGTGGCGGACAAGATACGCAACAACGTCTCGATAGACTGGACGATGAAAGAGAGCGTGAGGGCGAAACTCCGCGTGCTGGTCAAGCGCGTGCTCCGCAACCACGGCTACCCGCCGGACAAGCAGGAGCTGGCGACCAAGACCGTGCTGGAGCAGGCCGAGCTCATCGCCCCACGCTGGGCAGCGTAGACAAGAATGCACGAAGGGAGGAAGGCATGGACTTCTGGTTTTCGCCGGTTGGGGCTGACCCAGACCACGTGGCTACCGACGTTATTCGCATGATGCTGGCGTTCAAACCGCCGTTCTATGCGCTTGGCTTGAGCACACCAAACAGGTATCAGATGGCCAAGAACGACCGGCTGTGCGTCTACGCTACGCTCCAAGGGGGAGGCCCCGGAGGAATTGTCGCTGACGCAACTGTCGAAGAGAGTCCCGAGGATTGGCGTCTGGCTCAGGGGATCCACGAATTCATCAAACCCAAGGGGCAGCCAAGGACGGACGCACTACTACGTCCCCTTTGGGAGTACCTAGACAAGTCAGTGCATGCTAGGCAGTTTCCCATCGTCGTGCTCCTACGTGACGTGCACGAGTACATCGCCCGTCCGATCTGCGTGACTCCAGAACTTCACGCGGGCCTAGACTCGTACGCCCTCGCGCCTGATCTCGGTCTCTATGTGAGCGCGACAAAGCGCATCACCGAGCGCGATTTCGGCATCCTGACAGGTAGGCACGGATGAACTGGGCCCCGACGACACGGCAGGCGATTCCTGACGCGTCCGCCGATTTGACACGCCACGCCCGCGTTGGTTCACCCCAAACCCCGCACCATGGCTCAGCGCCATCGTCGGACGAGCAGGGGTTCCA
>CAYOCZ010000211.1:0-6008 GCA_964402475.1 uncultured bacterium
CCAACCGAAGCTAACCGCCAAGTCCGGAGAGGACTATCCGCAGATTGCGCAGATTACGCAGATTACGCAAATTCGGTTACGCAGAAGGAGAGAATCGTATCCTTTCTCGCCCCGAAGGGGAGAGGATTGAGGTGAGGGGCTCCTAGCTCCGTCTGCCGAACAATCCGCCTAGGTCATTGCAGGTCAGTTGCAGCTTCCAGTTCTTGGTCGGGAAGTCATAGATGGCTGCATCGCTGGAGAAGTCCAACCGCAGCCTGTCCGTGCCGATGCCGAAGCCCCAGCACAGGCCGATGCGCTTCAACTCCCCAAGGTCCTGCCGGGTCAGGATGTTCCAGACGCCATAGTGGTAAGTACTGCCGTCCCTGCTTTCCACAACGATGCCTCCGCGCTGGTTGGTCAAGTCCTCGAAGTAGCCCAGCCTGAGTGACACGATGTTGAAGGCAGTTGCCTCGACGCCGACTGATTTCCAGACGTCCTTCCATTCCTCGGTCAACTGCCTGCCGAAGCTCTTGCCAGTTGTGTCCAAGAACATGCCAACCAATACCTTAGTGAGTTCCGGCATCACCCGCAGCCGCACGTTGCGGTTCTCGACCGGTGTCCAGCACAGCCCAAGCCGAGCCATCCGAGGCAGGGCCGCGAAGTACGGGTCAGCGTGGTCGGGGCGGTAGTGTATCCTGGGGCCGAGGTTCGTTATGGCTAGGCCGACCGAGACCCGAGAATCAGGGCGATACGACAATCCAGCGTCCGCTGCGACCGCTGTCGCGTTGCCGCCCGGCTCAAGGCCCACGTCGGTGCCCAAGTCCCACATCCAGTCGTCAAACGTGTGTACGCTTCTGAGCATCTTCAAGCCGACTCCAACACCAAGGTCGTTGGTCAGCGAGACTGCTACGTATGCCGCCGCGGCGCCGCGCCATGCCTCGACACGGCCGAGGAAGTTGCCGTGCTCATCAACGATGTCAGTCTCGCCAACCGACATGCGCGTCAGGCTGCCGGCGACGTAGGCGTTGCGTCCGCGCAGGATCGATAGTCGGAGCGGTGCGCCACCGGCTGCGAAGGCGTAAATCCTGCCCGGGTAGATTCCCGGCAACCACTCGCCAGCGTTGAGCGTGGCTCTAGCCGAGGACTGAAAGGCCAGCCCCGCAGGGTTGAAGTAGGTTGCGTCAGCCTCGTCGGCAAGGCCGGTCATCGCCCCGGCCAAAGCAGTTGACCTTGCTGTCGGCCAGATCATAAGCACTCCCATACCGATATCGCTCGCCGCCACTCTCTGAGTGGCGGGAACGCACAACACGAGCAGAGCAGCGACTGCTGCAGGTCTCATCTCTTACTCCCCCAAGGCACGTGGCCTTGTCTAAGCTCACGAATGCCGCCTGCGATGTCATTAGCGACTAGCGAGAACTTCCAGTTCGCGGTCGGGAAGTCGTAGATTGCAGCATCGCTGGAAACATCGAACCGGAAGTAGTCCTTGAACCCGAAGCCGACGCCCCAGCACAGGCCAATAGACTTGAAATCCCCGAGGCTCCTCCTCGTCAGCAGGTCATACACGTTGTGGTGATACTCTCCGCGATCCCGTTCAAACACAATCCCGCCCCGCTGCCAAGATATGTCCTCGAATTAGCCGAGTCTGAGCGTAACGAACTCGAGGCCAGTGACTTCGACGCCGAGGGACTTCCAAGCATCCCGAAGCTCCGTCTGCAACTCCTGGCCGACAGTCTTTGTGTCGGCCGTATCGAAGAACATACCCACCAAGAGCTTGTCGAACTCAGGCAGCACGTTGACACGCACGAGTCTGTTGCTGACTGGTGTCCAGCAACCGCCCAGCCGTAGCATGGTGGGCGAAGGGTCGTGCCAGTTTCTGTCTGGATAGCTGATGCCGGGGCCGAGATTGGCAACGCTGGCCCCGAATGAGAAATGGGATGAAGGCTTCCACAGCGCCCCGACATCGCACGCCCACGCACTGCCTGTGCCGCCTTCGTCGACGCCAACTTCGGGCATGCCCTTCCACACCCACGACGGGGCCATCTCGCTGTGGATGAGTTTGGCCGTTCCTCCCAGCGCCACCTGTTTCGATAGCTTCACCGCGACGTTGCAGGTTAGTGCGCCTCGCCAGACTTCCGGAGGTCCCTCGTAGTAGGGCGGCTCGTCCCACCAGATGTCGATCCGCCCGGGATGGAACCATGTGGCACTCATGCCGACGCACACTCGCTCGGATAGCTTGACGTCGCCTGCCGCAAACGCGTATTCCATTCCGGGATAGAGCCCCGGTAGCCAGTCGGCGTAGCTGGCCGTTGCGCCGATGCCGGATTGGAAGGCGAGGCCAGCGGGATTGAAGAAGGCGGCGTCGGGGTCATCGGCAAGGCCGGTCATCGCACCCGCGAGTGCGGTTGAGCGGGCAGTGGGCCACATCAACAGGAACGGCAGGCCGGGTTGGGGTTTGGCGAAGGCTGCGGATGCGAACAGGACTGCGAGCAGGATTGCCGTCTTCATACGAAGACGTTAGTGGGTGCTGTGGCCTCCTTTGTTGGCTACGCGGGACATGTATCCTCGCTGGGATGGTATATCACGCCGCTCCCTTGTCAAGTTGTAGCAGCAGTCCGTCACCCCGAGCGAGGCACGCTCCTGCCGAGTCGAGGGGTCTCGCCTGAGAGATTCCTCGATGCGTCGGACTTACTCGGAATGACACCAGGCCATCCGTCATGGACTGCGTCCCTCGGCGGGAGCGGTCAGGCGGTGAGATCCGGCTTGCGCTTGAGCTTGGGCTTGAGCCGCTACTGAGGTTTGCCCGCGAAGAGCGGGTAGAGGCGCTCGCGCCTACGTCATCGTCAGGGGAGCTTGAACTCGCAGCACCAGGTCTCGTCGCCGGATTCCGAGAGTGAGACCGTGCTCAAGTCCATCGGGACACGGCGTGAGAGCGCAGGTCTAGATAACGGACGGATGCGCCCGCCAGTACTGCGCCACCACCAGCCAAACGCCCTGCGGCAGCACAGATGTCGTCGCAGGGCGCCTAATCAATCGGTCTATCCTGCGAGCTGTTTCGCTCCTATCTGGCCCCGAAGTCGTACCTGAACCCTACGTCGGCTCGTTCCACTCCGTAGCTCTTGAATAGCACGCCTTGTCCAGACCCACGAAACGGGCTCGGGAACAACGCGGAAAGGTGGTTGTGGGTCTGTATCTCGGCGAACAGGTTCACGCGCGGGCTGAGCCGGTACTCCACACCAATTCCGGCCCTCAACTCGTATAGCGGACGTAACGAAAACCGCGGGTCAGAATTGTTCTGTTTTCCCCAGTAGCCTGCGTAGTGGCCGCCGCCCCAAACGTAGGGGAGCACACGCCAGTGGAACTGGGGCTTTACCAGTACGTCCAACCCGGCCGCTGGGAACACGACGAGCGCCCCGCCGCCGGCATCGAAAGACCGAACACCGGCAAGCTCGGCTCGGCCGTATGCCCAGCCGATTGGTCCACAGACAGCCTCGATTCCCACGCCTTTGTAGGCATCCGCGTACGTGATCCGAGTAATCTCACCCAATGAATCACTCCACCCTGCAGATGTGCTGCCAAGCAGGTAGGTCCCGCGTCCGCCAAGCCGGATGCTCGGGGACGCCAGGGCAATCGAAGCAGCGGCCAGCAACAGATAGACCACTGCCGTCTTTGTTGCGTTCACAAAACTCCTCCTGCTAGGACATAGCAGACTCTACTGCGGTTTGCCGGCGAAGAGTGGGTAGAGACGCTCGCGGGTGGGTTGGTCGACTGCGCTGAAGTGCGAGAACTGCGTGGAGTTCGAAGCGCGGCCCTGCGAGAGCGAGCGGAGCGTGGTAGCGTAGCCGAAGGTCTTGACCAAGGGCAGTTCAGCCTTGATTATCTGGTGGCCCTTGACCGGCTCCAGGTGCAGGATCTTACCGTCGCGCGCGGTGATGTCGCCGAGCACGTTGCCCAGGTACTGGTCCGGCGTCACGACTTCTAGCTCCATTATGGGCTCGAGGAAGGTCGGGTTCGCGGCCGTGAACGCTTCGCGGAACGCGGTGTTGGCGGCGACCTTGAAGTCCACCTCGCTCGAGTCCTGTTCGTGCCAAGCGCCGTCGAGGATTCTGACCTTCACGTTGACGACCGCGTAGCCGGCAAGCACTCCGGATTCGAAGCTATCCTGGACGGCTTGTTTGACTGCGGCGGCGAACTCGCGCGGCAGAGTCCCCGGCTTCAGCTCATCCACTACCGCGTTGCCTTCGGGAGCGGGCTCGAGCATGAGCTTGACGACTGCGTAGTGCCCCTTGCCGCCCGACTGGCGGATGAAGCGGCCTTCCGCAGTGGCGGACGCGGTGACGGTCTCGCGGTACGAGACCTGCGGCTTGCCGGAGTGGACTGCAACCTTGTAGTCGCGGTCGAGCCGGTCAATCAGGATTTCGAGGTGCAGTTCGCCCATGCCGGAGAGGATGAGCTGGCCGGTTTCCTCGTCGGTGCGGACTTTGAAGGTCGGGTCTTCGAGTGCCAGCGTATCGAGCGACGTGTGCAGCCGCTCTTCGTCGGCCTTGGTCTTCGGTTCGATGGCGAGGAACACGACCGGCTCCGGGTACTTGACCGGCTCGAACGCGATCGGGTGGGCGAGATTGGCCAGGGTCTGGCCGGTGCGGGGTTCTTTCAGGCCGATGACCACACCGATTTCGCCGGCAGATAGCGATTCGACTTCCTGCTGCCGGTTGGCGTGCATGATGGCGAGTTTGGGAATGCGGATGCGCTTCATCTCCGGCACCGACATCACGACCTCGCCCTGCTCGACTTTGCCCGAGTAGACGCGGATGTAGGCTAGCATCCCGCGTTGCGGATCGGAGGCGAGCTTGAAGACTAAGGCGGAGAATGGCGCTTTGGCGTCCGACGGCCGCGTTTCTTCCTTGCCTGACTTCGGGTTAGTGCCACCCGCGGGTGGGACGTCGAGCGGCGACGGGAGGTAGTGGACGATGCCGTCGAGCAGTTTCTGGATGCCTTTGTGCTTGAACGCGCTGCCGCAGAAGACCGGCACTATGCGGAGAGCGATGCAGCCCCGGCGGAGGGCCTGCTTCAGGTCGGCCTCGCTGATCGGCGAGTCGGCCACGTACTTCTCCAGTAGCTGCTCATCGAACGTGGTAAGCGCGTCGACCATCCGGTGCCGGTAGTCGGTGACTTCGGCGCGGCGGTCCTCGGGAATCGGCACCTCGTCGAAGGTCACGCCGAGGTCGGCGGCGTGCCAGGCGAATGCCTTTTCGGAGACGAGGTCGATTACGCCATTGAATTCGTCCTCGGCACCGATAGGCAGTTGCACCGGCAATGGGACCTGCTCGAACTTCTCCGCCATCATCTTGACCACGCGGTGGAAGTCCGAACCGCTCCGGTCGAGCTTGTTGACAAAGGCGAGGCGTGGGACATGGTAGCGGTCGGCCTGAAGCCAGACGGTTTCGGACTGGGGCTCGACGCCGCCGACGCCGCAGAAGACGATGACCGCGCCGTCGAGGACTTTCAAGGAACGCTCGACCTCGACCGTGAAGTCGACGTGGCCCGGCGTGTCGATTATGTTGATGCGGTGCTCCAGCCAGTGGACCGTGGCGGCCGCGGCGGTGATAGTGATGCCGCGCTCGCGCTCCAGCGCCATCCAGTCCATCTGGGTGTTGCCGTCGTCGATGTCGCCCATCCGGTGAATCCGGCCCGAGTAGTAGAGGATACGCTCGGTCGTCGTCGTCTTGCCCGCGTCGATGTGCGCGGCAATGCCGATATTCCGAATGTGCGTCAGGTCGGCGCTTTCCATAGGGGTCAATGCTATTGACTGAAAGCAGGGAGTCAAGCGCAGGCGGAGAGGAACGTGGTCGAGTGGTCCAGTGACCTAGTGGCTCAGTGTGCGGGCGGTCGCAGGTGTTGCGGACGGTGGCCGGGTCTGATAGTATCATGTCGAGTGCAGACTCCGCTCAATCGGAATGACGGTTACGAGTTTCGCGCGGACGTGAAGCGGATATGGGACGAATTCCAGCGCCTCGAGAAGTCGCGCGAGT
>CAYOCZ010000212.1:0-6001 GCA_964402475.1 uncultured bacterium
GGATGCGCTTCCCTGGATCAGCAAAGTAATTCATGACCCGCGCGGGCAGTTCGCAGTGCGGGAACAGGATGGCTCAAGGCCGAATGATGCAATCACACTCTGCAATGCCTGCCACCTGAAAGTTGAAGCAGAGACGGATATTAGCCGGTTCGCCATCGGCAAGGAACGGGACAAGTTGAAACCCGGTGAACAGAGCACACGTTTTTTCAGTCTGCAACGAGCATCACCAGAAAAGCCCTCCACATGCGTAACCAAGACGGCGGGGACGACACAGAGCGCAGCCGGCGTAACGCACCCCTTTGAGCGCCGTAAGTTCTCTATCGCCGAACTGAAGCGCATCTGCGCCTTCCCGGATGATTTCATTCTCACCGGCTCCTACTCTCAGCAGTGGGAACGGCTCGGCAACAGCGTTCCGCCCGTGATGATGTTCCACATTGCCAAGACAATCCGAGACGAAATCTTGAACAAGGTCATGGGTAGGAAGGCCGTGCTAGAGGTCGCCACGTCAGGGAAAAAAGTTCGGATCGTGCGCGAACTGTCGTTGACACGAAGGCAAAGTTGACCGTAGACTAGGAAAAGAAGCCAAAGGCGCCCGCGGCCGATCACCGGGGGCGCGGTTGCTGAAACCAAGAACGCCTGTGACTGTGTACACAGACAGCCACAGGCGTTTTTCTTTGGCGCAAGAAGTTTCGGAGAACTGCGAATGCCATTTCCTGGTGAGCATAGCGCGCGGCTAACGGACCCCGGCAAGTACGAGCGTGTCCGGCGCGAGAACGACAAGTTCGGCCCTGGCATTCATGCGATCTGGGGAGTGACGAAGGACGGCAAGGCCGAGCTCCAGGCCGTCCGATTCGACAAGACGAAGTTCACGGCTGACGAGGCGAAGGCGTGGCTCAAGGCTCATGACAAGTCGCCGATCCTCTTCGAGCCGGCGTCCGACAAGAAAGCCGCGCTCCTCTGCGGCCCGGACAGCACGACGATGCCCGTGTCGCACGAGGTGCTCGAGGACGGCGTTCCCCGCAAGCGGTTCCGCAAGGACCTCATCATGGATGGGATTTACCAGCATCCGAAGCTCGGCTGGACCCTGGACACGACGCCCGAACGCCGGGCCAGGTGGCTCGCCGCATTCAACCGGATGACCGAGGCCGGGGTCCGCGTTCCGCTTCCCAAAGGTCACAGTTACGACGCAGCGGATAACCAGGGCTATCTCGTCGGCTTGGAGAATGACGGGACTACGCTCTGGGGGGTCTTGGAGTTTATCGGCGAGGAGGCAATCGCTCTCGCCTATCGAACGCAGCAGGTTTCGATCAGCATCAACCCGGAGTTCGTCGACGGCAGAGGCACGAACTATGGCGAGGTCATCGAGCACGTCGCCCTCACGCCGTATCCCGTCGTGCCAGGACAGGCGGACTTCAAGGCCATTGCGGCCTCTCTCGTACCCCCGAAAGGAGACGAAGCCATGACGAAGGAGCAACTGGACAAGTTCCGCAAGATGCTCGGCGCAGGCGAGGACCTGACCGAGGACAAAGTCTTGGACCGGATCGCGGAGCGGTTCACCGCCCACGCGACCGAGAAGACGGCGCTCGACAAGAAGGTGACCGACCTGTCAGGTGAGGTCGAGGGCCTGAAGGCGAAGGTCGCCGCGTCCACGAAGGACGTGAAGACCATCGATCCCGACATTCTCGACGAGCGGGCGCAGACGGCCGAGGAGAAGATCGACGGACTGGTCCCGAAGGGTAAGATCACGCCGGCCGTCGCCGCGAGCCTCAAGGCGGCACTGGTCGGCCCGGCCGCGGGCCGCAACGTCTTCTGCCTCTCGCGGTCGGTCAGTGGCACGCCGGAGTCGATCGTGAACGCCATCGTCAAGGCGCTCGACATGAACGATCCGGTGAAGCTCGGCGAGCAGACGAAGAGCCAGGCGCTCTCGCGCCAGGTGCCGGGCGACGACGCGCCCAAGATGGACAAAGAAGTGGTTGAGCAGATGGTCGGCGCAGGCGGATCGAAGTAGCGTCCGATCGGGTTCGACTGTGAACCTGATTCTGATGTTGGCATAGACACAGAAGAGAAGGAGTCAAGACAATGAGTAACTTTGTTACAGGGGCCCCAGGGATTCGGGCCGACCGCGTTTCGACGCCGCGCAAGGCGATGTTCGGCGGCAAGGCCAATCTCCTGCCCGGCGGCAGGATCATCAACGGCGCTCTCTCGCGCGACCCGATCAACACGGGCGACGTGGACGTGCTCCGGGCCGGCATGCTCATGGGCCGGATCACCGCGACCGGTCTCTTCGCGCCGTCCGTCATCGGCAGCAACGGCGTCGCGCTCACGGGCGCTCAAACCCAGCTCAACCTCTTGAATACGGCCGAGGCGACGGAACTCGTCCGGCGCGTCGGCGCGACCGGCACGTTCAACATCACCGGCCCGCCCAGCGCGGCTGGCGTCGTCCGCACGCTGACGGCGACCTACAGCGCAGTCGGCGGCGGCACCCCGGTCAATGAGGTGCAGACCGCAACGCCCGATGCGGCCTCGACCGCAGGCCACTACCACATCTCGCTCACGAAGGCGGACGGGACCCGCGTCACGACCGCTGCCATCGCGTTCGACGCGACGCTCGCGGCCGCCCAGGCAGCTGTCACGCTGGCACTCGGCGGAGTCGCCGGCTGTGTGCTCAGTTCCGCCGGCTCGGCCGCCCCGTTTTCCGCCGGCCCAATCGCGCTCGTCATGACCTTTAGCGGCACGGGCTACCTCCGCATCGATCAGCCGATGGTCACCATCGACATCACAGCCCTCACCGGCGTCACCACCATGACCATCGTCGAGACCACGAAGGGAGTTCCCGCCGCGAACACGGTCACCATCACCGCGCTCGGCGTGTCCGAAGTCCAGGTCATTACCCCCGGCGCAGTGAACGCGGGCGCGTGGCGCATCCGCTACCTCGGCGATGACGGCGTCATGTGCGAGACGGCCGCGATGGCCTTCAATGCCGACGCGGCAACGATTCAGACCGCCGTTCGCCTGATTCACGCCGACATGGCCGCTGTCGTTGTCACCGACTCCGGCTCGGCGGGCCTCGATGACGGCACGGTCACGCTCACGTGGCCGCAAACGGGCGTGACGGCTGGCCCTCACAACCTCGTCCAGCCCGTCGGGGACACGCTGCTCGAAACGGCGGCGCACGTCCTCCTGGCGACCACACGCACTGCCACTGGCGTCAACGGCGACTTCGTCGTCGGCTCGCTCATCCAGCCGGTCGACGGCTCCCAGACCGTCCGCTGCATCATCAACGACGGTAGCGGAATCAAGGTCACTGACGAGGATGGCGTCTCCCTGGCTGCGGTCCCGTTCCCCGATCCGGTGATCGGCGGGGTCGTCGACGTGAATGGCATCGTGAACTACCCGGCGGACGCGAGCTTGCGCATCTGGCTCAAGGCCGCGATCCGGGCGTTTGGCATCGGTTACGCTTTCAGCGACGACTTCACACCGTAGCCGCCGGACTGATGCCCGGTTGACTGCGTCGCCGCACGGATAGCAGGAACGAACGAACAAAGGAGTCACTGACGATGGCGAAAACAATTCAACAGATTCTGGCCGCGCCGAACATGATCGGCAGCATTCAGGCCACGAAGACCGGCGTGCCCAACCCGTATGACCCGGCCTTCCTCTCGATCGCCAGCCCCACGGCCGGCGACTACGGCAGCTACACGAAGGTCGACGGCACGCGCGAGACGGCCCAACTCGTTCAGTACGGGGCCGAGTCCAAGCGCGTCGCCCAGAAAGGCGTCACCCGCGTCAACGTCAAATTGGCGCACGCCTTCGAGCACATGATGCACGACCCGGTCGTCCTTCAGAACCTCATGATGGTCGACCGGTCCGACGTCCAGGGCCTCGCGATCGCCGAGATCGGCAGGCAAACCGGCCTCTTCAAGACCCGGTTCGACAACCTGCGCATCGCGGCCATCGGCTCGATGCTCGCGCTCGGGGCCATCTACTTCGATGGCGACGGGAACCTGCTCCCGTCCGCGACCGGCGCGGTCCTCTCGATCACGTTCGCCATCCCGCAGGGCAACACGGGGCAACTCGACGTGTTCGGGACCGGCACGATCATCGACGCCTCGTGGGCGACCGCCGGGACCGACATCGTCGGACAGATCGCGACGCTCAAGGACGCCTCGATCAGGAAGACCGGGTACGAGATCACCACGGCGTACTATGGCGCGAACGTCATGGGCTACCTGTGCGCCAACACGAGCATCCGGGCGCTGACCGTCGCCAACCCGGCCGTCGGCCAGGCGATGCTCCAGAACATGCTCCCGGACGGTACGCTCGGACTCAAGTGGCGGAAGGCCGGAAGCGGCTGCTTCATGGACCAGGCCGGCGTTCTCCAGACCACGTTCCCCGCCGACGGCGTCACGTTCACGCCGGAGATCACGCGGGACGTGTACGAGCTGCTCGAAGGCACGTACCCGGTGCCGACGAACATCGGTGCCATCTCGGCCGATGCGGTCGGCGCAGCCGGAAGCGTGACGCTCGCTCGCGGCATGTTCGCATACGCGCACGTACTTTCGGACCCCGTCACGATCAAGCAGCTGGCGGGCGACACCTTCCTGCCCGTCTGGAAGGTTCCCGGAGCGCTGTTCATCGCCGACGTGACGCCGTAACCGCGGCCTTGAGCCGTCTGGTCGAGAATCAACAGGCTCTGGGAGGGCCTGAGAGCACAGGCGAACCGGCGCAGCGAGTCGCTCCTCCTTCCCGCTGCGCCGGTCGCCGTATCAGGAGTAACCCACATGGCATACACGCCGGACCGGACAAAAGCGGTCGAGCACCAGCTGCTTGACGCAATCGAATACCAGATCGCGCACCCGATCACTGTTGACGGCGGCGACATCGAGATCGGCGCTGTCGAGCTGAAGGACGCGGCGACGGACACGCGGGGCAAGGTCGTTGTCGGCAGTTCGGCGGCGGCGGGTGATGTGGCCGTAGTCGTGGCCGACGCGGTGCTCAGCGCGCAAGTCGGCGCGACGACCACCGCTCCAGTTGCCGACAACACGACAGTCGAGGACGGAACCGCGCGCACGGGCATCAGTCTGTGGAAGCGCATCGCCAACTGCCTCATCGCCATCCTCGGGAAGCTCCCGGAGGTGGGGACGGCGGGGACGGCCTCGGCCAATGTGTTGAGTGTCCAGGGGATTGCGAGCGGGACGAACCTCGACGTCGCAGTCGCGTCGATTGCGCTGACGGAATCGGCGCCGGTCAACGAGTCGGCTGTCGTGGCGGCGGGTCCTGCGGCGGCGCCAATCGCGGTGGCGAATGGCACATTCGCAACAGGTGCGGTCGTTACGGCGAAAGCGGGGAACACGGCCACCATCTACGTCGGCACATCCGCCGTGCAGAGCAAGCCGCTTGTGGCAGGCGAGAGCTTCAGCATCGTCTGCGGCGCAGACCGAAAGACCGACCTGAACGACTGGTATATCTTCGGAACGGCGGGCGAGGGCGTGGACACCCTCTACACAGGCGTGTAAGGAGGAAGCGGATGGCTCTTTCCAAGCGGCTGCAACTAATCGAACTCTTGCGGCGTCCTCCGGCGAACGTGCCGACGGAGTTGCAGGCGGCGTTCACGGCCCTGACTGCGGCCTATACGGGATGCTCGAAGGCCAAGCGGAAGCGGTGGCGTGAGGACGTGCGAGATGAGCACGTTGCTGCCCTGCCTGCCAAGTGGCATGCGTCGGTCACGGCGGCGGAGAATGCGGACATCGCCGATGATAAGGAGGTCAACTGATGGGTACAGACTTGGAACGATTCGTTGCGTTTATGCAAAACATGGGGATTCCGTTCACCCAGAAAGCCGTCACTAAGACATACGAGAGGATTCGCGGGGCAGTCGTGGACTGGGAAGTTTATGTGGGCCAGACGAGTTTCCTTTTCTTCAAAGGCTGTTTTGTGGCTCTTGAGGGTAGTGAATCAGCACAAGTTGAACTGAGAGAGAAGGATGCTGACATCGCTGGTG
>CAYOCZ010000213.1:0-5975 GCA_964402475.1 uncultured bacterium
GGCGGAGCGGAAGGTGACGGAACTCAGGGTGTGAGGACAGAGCAATGAAGCCAATCAACGGTTGTGCGCTGAAGCACCTGAAGCTCGTGGGCGTCATTGTGGGGATAATCGCGGTGCTGGTGGCGGTGAACTCGGCCATCGGGTCGGGCCAGCAACGAGACATGGGAGCGAAGGTTGAGGCCCTAGAGGAGCGGACACGGACGCTTGAGGTGACGCTCGGTCGGGTGGAGGAGCGGCAGATGATGGTGCTGAAGCGGCTTGACGAGATCAAGGCGGCACTGGACAGGAAGGAGACGCGACCATGAGAATCATGAAGCCTAACGGGTTCCTGTTGCTGGTGTTGGTGGTGACGACGCCGGGCTGCTCGCTGTTTCAGAAGCGGGACCTGACGCAGGACTACGCGAGCGCGCTGCGCATCTACACGGGGACGGCGACGTTGGTGACTGACGCGATCACGAACGGCTTGGTGCCGAAGGACAAACTGCCGATGGTCAAGGCGGCATCGGACTCGGCGTACCAGGCGTTGAAACTGATGGCTGCTGCGGTGAACGCGAAGGACGCGGGGAGTTTCGATTCGTACTACAAGGTGTTCTCGGAATCGGTCAATCTGGTCAATGTGATTCTGAAAGGAGTGAAAGATGCCGGCGGTACTACAAGCGGTCTTGGTCCTGATCGGGAACAATCCCCAGGCATTGAAGGACGTGGCAGAGGGTGTATTGAGGTTGCTGGGCCTGCTCGGGCGGGACGAGAACCTGACGCCGGAGCAGTTGCTGACATTGGAGGCGGCGGCAACGGGCGCGAAGGTGGCGCTGGACGTGGCTATTGCGAGAGCCTTATTGACGCCTTCTGCGGCACCGCCTACGGAGCCGAGGCCGACGGCGTAACAAGTCCGCCAGCGGCGGGCGGCAGCGCGAGCCTGATCGAGGCCATTCTTCTGCTCTTGAACGGGATAACCGGAGTGATCCTGGTCATCCTGAACAGGAAGAAAAATCAGGCGCAAGACGGGAAGAACGAGGCTATCAGGATCATCATGGCTGCTGGCCGGGCCGTCAAGTATTATGCCGAGACGGATGTCCCGCTTCCCAATGCCAGCATCACGAGCATGATCCAGGACGAGGCGACGAAGGCGAATGTCGAACCGAAACTGAAGGCGATCCTCGCCGGCGCCGGGCTCCTGGCGAACAAGTAGGAGGAGAAAGCCGCCGGGGCGGGTTCAAAGCCTTCCCCTTTCCTGCCCCGGCGGCGCTCCTAGCGGATAGAAGTGAGTGGTGAGTTGCGAGTGGTGAGAACTGAGAGGTGAACGTGGGCGCGTATATCACGCAGGCAGACATTTCGAACTCCTACGGGATTGCTAACGTCTGCAAATGGTCTAACGTCGATGGCACCACGACGACCGTGAACCTGGCGCGGATCGCCACCGCCATCGCCGTCGCCGAGAACCATGTCGAGAACCGCTTCCGGGGCGGCAAGTACGCGATCCCGTTCGTCGCGCTCTCCTTCCCGCTCTACGTCGTCAAGGACTGGTGCGCCAAGCTCGCCGGCATCTGGCTCTATGAGCACCGCGGCCTCTGGGACGCGAACGACGAGGGCAACCTGCTCGAAGACATGCGGAAGCGGGTCGAGAACGAGATGGACAAGTACCTGGCTGGCGAGGCGCAGTTCGACGCGCAGCTCGCAACCGCCGGCAGTCCCAGCGCACCCGTGGCACTGAGGTAACAGACGTGCTCGTGAACATCACACTTGGCCGACTGGCAAAGTTCCGGCAGGCGCTCGATGCCGGCCTGGCGGGCGCGTCCGGGCCGGTTGACGACATGTTCAAGCAGTGGGCCTCCCGATATCTGGGCTACACGCGCCGCCGGTTCGCCGAGAACTCGCGCGGCGGAGGCGACTGGCCGCCGTTGGCGCCATCGACCGTCCTCGCACGTGCCTATCGTCAGACCCGCGCTTACCGCCGGGCGCATGGCGGCCGCGTTCGCGCCACCAAAGAATGGTGGAAACTCCCTCGGTGGCGGACTGCGAAGATCGGACGTGGCGTCATGGCTCAGATCGTCGCGATCAGTCCGTCCATCCTCCGTGACACTGGCATCCTGTTCAATGCACTCGGCGAGGGAG
The DNA here is from genome assembly GCA_964402475.1 of uncultured bacterium. GTDB lineage: Bacteria > Hydrothermota > Tepidihabitantia > Tepidihabitantales > Tepidihabitantaceae > UBA2258. The sequence goes on from CAYOCZ010000213.1 coordinate 2,113, forward strand.
CGCCCGGATGCCTGGTGCGGCGCCGCCCGAACGGCATCGAGGTCGGGATCGCCGGGCCGGCACCGCATTCCACGCCGAACAACAAGAGCCGAGCAACCATCGCGCAGATTGCGATGTACCACGACCAGGGCATGGGCAACTATCCGCGCCGCCGGATCATCTGGCCGCCGGACGAACAGACCCGGGCAGGCATGCGTGTTGATGCCAAGCGGTGCCTGCAACTGCTCGCCCGCGCTGCCGGCATGCGATACGCGGCAGCCGGGGGAGGCGCAGGAGCCGGAGGAGGGGGCGGAACATGACCGATCCCTTCACCGACGTCTACAACGCGATCTGGAACGCGCTCGAAGCGTCGGCCGACTTCTGCGGCGCCATCCTGCCGGGCAACCGAATCAAGTTCACGACCGACGGCGATGTGCCCTACAAGGCCGCCGTCCAGGACGGCGACCTGCCCGAGGCGATGCTCACACCCGGCGGCGGCGGGCCGTTCCAGCCGGGCCGCACGTCCACCAGCGCATCCGTCACTCAGACCTTCCGGCTCACTCTCTCGACCGGCGACCTGCGATACCACAAGTCGGCCGGGCCGCTCAAGTGGATTGTCTTCCGGGCGCTCGCACAGGCCGGCCAGACGCTCGGCACGACGGGCCTCGTGCGGAAAGTCACGTTCAGCGATTCATCCGACCTGCCCGACGACCGCGCGATGCAGCGCGGCGTCCGCGGCTGGACCGTCTCGATCACGATCACGGCGGAACTCTGGCTCTCACGCCAGGCCGACCTGGGAACAGTTTAGTTCAGGATAAGGAGAGAGAACATGGCAGTTACACTTACCGCGAGCGTCAAGGTTCAGATGACAGCGACGCAGAACTCGACCGGGGATTTGGGAATGGTGAAGAGCACTCCGCTGCCGTGCCCGGGGTTGGTGCGCAGCTTCGCCAACGGCGTCGGCGTCAGCCAGGCGAACGTCTGCTTCGCCGACACCCGCACGCTCGCGCAGAGCGCGGTCGAGGATCTCGACCTGATCGGCGGCGGGCTCCTGGACATTTCCGGCGACACGTTCGCGCCGGCGCGCATCAAGGTTCTCTGGATGCGGAACAACAGCGTCGCGTCCACCCTCCAGGTGGGCGGCGATGCCGCGTCGATCCCGCTCTTCGGCGCGGCCGCCGACTACATCATCTTCCAGCCCGGCGAGGAAAAGCTCCTCATCTGCGTGACGACGGCAGCCGGGCTGCCGGTGACCGCCGACACGGGCGACATCATCCAGGTCACGCACGGCGGCGAGGATGCGGCCGACCTGACCTATGACATCGTCATCATCGGCGGGAAGACCTGAGCGGCCGTCACGTGAATGATGCCGAACCGAAACTGGAACTGAACGCAAAGGAGATTTGACATGGCAGAACCGATCACTGGACTCTTGGGCAACGTGAGCGTGGCCGGGGCCGCTCTGGCTGACGTTCGCAACTGGAAGGTCGACCGCAAGAACCCGGTCAAGAAGTACTCCTCGTCCACGACCGCCGGCTACACGAAAACCGCCAAAGGCGTGAATGACTATACCCTGACGTTCAGCATCTACCTGCAAGACGGCGAGCTGAACATCGGATTCGCGGAGGGCGACCTGATCGCGTTCGTCGGTACATCGTACACCGGCAAGACGCTGACGTGCAATGCCCGCGTCAACCAGATCAGCGAGGCGGTCGACATCGAGGGCGCGAACATGGAAGCCGCCGACGTGACGTGTGACGGCGACGGATCCTACACGATCGCCTGAGCCAGCGGAGACATTGATCGACTGAGCCGGGTTCCGCAGAGTTCGGACCCGGCCCGGTCGCGTCTTTTTGGAGGAGCACGCGAATGTCGGAAACGCCTCTCGCTGATGCGACCGCGGCCCCCAAGCCGTTCACCATCAACGGCCGCACGCTCGACTTTCACCCGCTCGAGCTGGGCGACTACGGAGCCTGGGACCGCTGGGCCCGCACGGCCTACCTGCGGTCGGCCTATGACGCGGCCGCCGGACTCGACGGACCGGCCCAGCGCGCCATGCTGCGCGAAGCGCAAGATGCCGCGTCCCGGATGTACTTCGGCTCGCCCCGCGCGATGGGCCTCATGATGTCCATCGAGGGCAAGCTCCAGGTCCTCGCACTATCGCTGTCTCACGGGGGTAAGCCTGTCAAGCCGACGGATACCTGGGCGCTGTTCTGCAATGCGAAGGGCCAGCCAGACGTCGGGGCGATCAACGACGCCTTCAGCGAGGTCCTCGTCGTCTCGGGCCTTGTCAAGGAGTCGGCGTTGACCGCTGAAAACCCTCAGATGGCGCTCGCCGCGCTGATCGACCTATTCGCATAGCGGCCGAGCGGACCTCGCTGCTCGCGCAGCAGGTCGGGGCGGGCGTCGAGCCGGTCTTCGCGTTCTTCGCAAAGGCCCCATACAGTTGGCCGCCTGACGCGGTGAAAGGACTCACCATTCCCCAGGTCAAGATGTACCTCCAGGACGGAAAACGGCGCCGGTTCGGGTCCCTGGCCGAGTTCCACGATTACAAGCGCCAGATGAGAGACGAGGAGTAGACCCATGGGCGATGGCGCAACGATGGTCTTCACGGGCACGGCCGACCAGCTCTTCGCAATGGCCGATGCGGCGATGGACAAGGTGCGTCAGTTTCACGATCAGGCGGCGGCGATCCCGCCCGTCGAGTTCAGGGCCGGCATGGGCGGCGGAGAGGAAGCGATCCACTTTGCCGATGCGGCGGAGACCCGCGCACTTGCGCGAACTGCGGAGTTGGACCGCGCCACTGAAGAGAACGCCCGTCGCTGGGACACCTATGCGCGCGGCGAGACCCAGGCGGCCGCCGGAGCTGATACCCTGGCCGAGAGCACGGGCCGCGCCCACGGCTCGATGCGCTCCATGATGCTCGTGAGCCAGTTGCTTCTATCCCCCCTGGGCATGAACACCGAGGCGTTCCGGGCGCTTCACATCGCCATGATCGCCATGAACACCGGTGGCCAGGGCATCACAAGCATGTTCGCCAGTCTCAAGGCGGGCGCGACGGCCGCGCTGACTGCAATCGCCGGACTCAGCGCGCCGGCCCTGATTGCGATCGGCGCCATCGCGGCGGCGGCGGCCGTCATCACGGGTCTGGAACTCGGCAAAGCGGGAAATCAGGGAGGCCAACGAAGAACTGGCCCGCACACAAAAGCAGATCGACGCAATGAAGGGCATCCCGGAAGTCATCAGGAGTCAGTACGAGGGAGCGGCGCCGACCAGCGAACGCCAGAAAGCCGAAGAGGATCGACTCGCCAGCCTGAAGAAGGCGCAGACTGCTCTCCTGAAAGATACGGTCAATGCAGACAAGACGACGACTGAAGGATTGGAAAGCCTGCAGGCGCGGCGGCTTAAGATGGCACAAGACTTGGAGAATTATAAGCTCAAAGGAAGAGGACTTGATAAGGAGGCTGTGGTTAAGCAGTCAGAGGAGGAGCTGGCGGCTTTCGACGCAGGCATCAGTTCAAGACAACGGGATGCTGACCGTTTGGCCCGTCAGATCGAAGTCTCCGAGAACAAGATCGCGGTCGCCACGGCGACCGCGGCCATCGCGCAAAAGTACGCAACCACGATAAGTGAACGTGAAGCGGCCATGACGGCAGAGCAACGCAAGTCAGCCGACTGGCTCAAGGAAAAAGGCAGGTTGCATCAGGGATTGCTCGATGCCGTCGTAAAGGAAGGCGAGGCGACCGTAACGCAGACGAAGAACGGCATCCAGAGTCTGGTCCCGCTCAAGGATACCTATGACTACAAGAAATACCTCGTGGCCGTCACAAGAGAGCAGACGGACCTCCAGGACGAATTGACTGGCACTCAGAAGCAGCAACTCG
>CAYOCZ010000214.1:0-5957 GCA_964402475.1 uncultured bacterium
TCTCGACCAGGCGGAGAAGGGCACCAAGGATGCAGCCCCCTAAGCACTTCCGCGTGCGGCGTCGCCGCCGTCGCGTGAGGAAGCCGAAACAATGAGAATCGAGACCCGCAGCCAAGCCGGCAAGCAGTACGTCGACGTCTACCTGGCGTCGATCCCCACGACCACGGCCTTCAAGGCGATCCGTCGGTACATGGAACGAACCGGGAAGCCGGCACGTGGTCGGCCGGGGTGGCGACACCTCACGTGGAGGCAATGGCAGAAGCGGCCTGGCGTCCTCCCCGGTGTGAAAGGAGATGGCCATGTCTCAGCCGAACCGGTGCCCGGAATGCGGGGCGATTGCCCGGGAAGAACAGACCAATAGTTATCCAGCCGATTACGTGGCGACCTGTGGCGCTCGATGTTATCTAGCCCCGTTTGGGGGCTGGACGTGGAACACCACCTACACGCACTTGGGCTGTGCCCTTCGCCAGGCCCGACAGTGGCAGATGGCCGCCATCTGCGAGAAGCAGGCGCGGGAGCGGGAGGACCGACAACACCGTAAGCGTTTAGGAGACCTTTTGGGGCTTCACAAACACGGCGATGAGACCGAAGTGTCCTGGGATTATATCATGAGCATGGTCGTCACGCTTGTTGACATTGAGCGAGCGGCGCGTGCCGTAGACCTTAAAGGAGAATCCCCCCATGCGACGACGTGACCCCCTGCCCGTCGGGCCGCTGGCGGCCCTCTGGATGAACCTCAAGGCCGAGGCCGAGGCCAACCCGAACCTCGCCGTTGCGGTGGTGGTGATCCTGGCGATCCTGGCGCTGATCGTCGTCATGGGCCTCTGCCCGTCCGCCGCCAAGGGCGACACGGCGATCGACCGCCTGTGGGCCGGGATCGTCGTCGAGGAGAGCCGCGGCAACCCCCGGGCATGGAAGCAGGACGAGGACGCCGCCGGCATCGTCCAGATCCGGCCCATCTGCCTGGCCGACGTCAACCGGATCGCCAAAGCCCGCCTGCTGCCGGACCGTTTCACACTCGCCGATCGGTGGGACCCGGTGAAGAGCCGTCGAATGTTCGACATCTACCTGGGCTTTTGGGGAGCCGAGTGGGCCAGGAAGACCCGCCGCGACTCGGTCCCCCTGTCTATTCTCGCCGCGATCTGGAACGGGGGTCCGACGGGGCCCCGGAAGGCCACGGCTCTCGCTTACTGGCGCCGCGTCGAGGGACACATGAAGGCCGCACGGAAGAAGGACTAACGCATGGACATCATCGTCACGACGCCCAAGTCCGAGAGGGCCAACGCCGTCCGCGAGGCGTCCGCGTGCATCGCCGACGGCGGGGGCCGGTACTTTCGCCGGTTCCCGGGCTTATCGCTGCCGCGCACCGGCGTCCGCGACCGCGTCTACTACGTCGAGGACGGCTACATCCGCGGGTTCGGTGTCGTAACCGACATGGCGCACGACGGCAACGGGCGGCTCTGCTCGTCGACGGGCCGTTGGTGGCCCAAAGGTCTCTACCTCTTCATGGATGCCCAGTCCTGGACTTGGATACGGCCTATCCCGATGCGGGGCTTCCAGGGGTTCCGCTACGCCCATTACCGGTACGGCGGACAAGAGACGCGCGAATGGCTCACGATCGACGGGAAGGACTGGGCCGTCACGGTATGCGGCGGCTGGCTCGACCCGAAACCTGCAACACCCGACAGGAAGGAGACGAACCCATGACCCACGAATCACCCGCGTTTGCTGAGAGTTGCCGCCGAACCCTCACCGTCCGCCAGGTCCTCGGGCCGCGCTTCCCGAAGATCGTCTGTCTCTGCGGGTCGACGCGGTTCTGGCAGACCTTTCGGGACGTCGGCCTCCGCGAGACGCTGGCCGGCCGGATCGTCCTCTCGGTCGGCGCCGCCACGGCGAGCGACACGGACCACGGCATTACCCGCGACCAGAAGTTTGCCCTCGACGAACTCCACATGTTCAAGATCGAACTGGCCGACGAGGTTCTGATCTTGAACGTCGGGGGGTACGTCGGGGACTCGACGGGGAACAACCTCGCGAGGGCCATAGCCCTCAAGAAGAAGATCCGCACGTTGGAGCCGATGGACCTGGCCGCCTGGCTCCAGCGTCGGCAGGACGAGATTCACCGTATTACAGGTGGAACGCGGGGACGCGACGGTGTCGCATGAGCGCCGTCGTGGGGTGGACGTGGTGGCAAGTAGGTAGCCCTCCTACTACCGAAAGCACGCCACAATCAGCCAGGCATGGCCAGAGCGTTCACCCGTTGCCCCACACCGAACGAACGTCAGAGAGGAAAGGAGCCGCACGTGGCAAAGGTCCTAACGGAGTTGGAGAGGCTGGAAGAGTTGAGGGCGTTAGACAAGCGGTGCACGAAGAAGGACGGGGCCCTGGGCCCGGGGTCCGGCTGCATCCGTACCGGGCCGCACACGGGCCGACACACCATTCGGGAGGACGCCGCACGGTTGTACCAGACCGGCGACGTGCCGCCCGCGTCAGACCGTCGCGGTGCCAGCAAGCGAGGATCCCTCGGCCACGAGATGACGGACCTGGCGGAACTGGCCACCCGCATCGAGGCGGAGGCCTCCGGTCTGATCGCCGACTGTCGCTTGGCCATCGACTCCATCCGGCAGACGGCCGCGGGGGTCAACGTTCGCAACCGCACGCTCCTGAAGAGCCTGGTCAAGAGCCGCCGGGAGGTTCAGGCCCTGATCCAGCACCAGGCCGGTCAGGACCCCGACGACGATCCCGATGATTGACCCGCACGGCACTGTCTGGCGCATGAGGTATCTGAATGGCGTACCGGCTGCAAAACGCCGTCTTCTTTCCCGTACCGCTGGGCCTGGTCGGGCAACCGGCCGCGCTCTTGTGGGGCCTGGTCCGCAGCCGGATGGGCTCGGACGGCGGGCCGGCGTGGCCATCGAGGAAGAGCATGGCCGCCGATCTACGGACAACCCGGAGGAACGTCGGGCGTTGGCTTCATCGGTTGAAGACCGACGGCTGGCTCGTATGCGAGGAGGCCCGAGGCCGTGGGCATACCTGCCGGCTCTGGGCGGTCATGGCGGGCCGCGAGGTAGTAGCCGATGGCTACGCCGTGCCTATAAATGGGGACGGGGGTGTCCCTATTTCAGACGACGAAATGGGGACACGGGCGCCCACAAAAGGGGACACCCAGGTCCCAAAAAAGGGGACACCAATGTCCCAAGAAGAAAACCATAGAGATAAGGCAGATTCAGAAAGAAAGACCGCGGGGCCGGCCCTGCCGCCGGACGGCGGCCGGCCCGCGGCAGAGGCAAACACCACAACTGACAACGACGGCGCGGCAGACCTGCCGGCGGATCCAATGGCACGGCGACTGTACGACGTGATCGGCGGCCGGTACTTCCGACTGTGGTTTGATGGGGCACAGTTTTCTGACACGGAGCGGCTGCAGGTGACGGTCGGGACGGTCTTTCAGGCCGACTACATCCGGGCCCACTTTCTCGCGGAGTTGACGGCGCTTGCCGGCAGCAGTCCGGTGCGGGTTGTTGCACGAGAAGGGGCCGCTGGTGGCTGATTCGTCGCTTCATCCGGTCCCAATTGGAGGCGTAACCATGGACGCGATCACCTTCTTCGTACCCGGGACTCCACGGCCCGGCGGGAGCAAGCGGGCCTTCCGCACGAAGACCGGCCAGATCGTCGTAACCGAGGCCGGCAAATACACCAAGACCTGGCGCCAGGACGTCCGCCTCGCGGCCGGCCAGGCCTTTCAGGGATCCCCTCTCGAAGTTCCGCTCTACGTCGCGGTGGTCTTTCTCATGCCCCGGCCGAAGTCACACTACCGGACCGGCCGGCACGCGGGCGAGTTGAAGCCGAACGCCCCCCTCTGGCACACCTCGAAGCCGGACCGGACGAAACTACTGCGGTCCACCGAGGATGCCCTGACGGGTCTAGTGTGGGTCGACGACACCCAGGTCGTAACGGGGCCAGTGGAGAAGCGGTATCCGGTTGAGGGAGAGCAACCCGGGGCGTCGGTCGCGATCTACTCGGCCGACCACTTTCAAGTAATCCAGAGCCCACGGGGGCTAACACGGGACACAGGAAAGGGAGCAATGCCATGAAAAAGCAGACGACGCGAAAGCAGAAGTCGAAGCAGGACAAGGCCATCCAGCAGGACGGCGTCTGCCGGGTGTGCGGATGTACGGACCTGAACGCCTGTGGGGGCGGCTGCTATTGGGTCTTACCCGACCTGTGCAGCCGGTGTGCCTTCAAGGCCAAGGGCGAGAACATCCCCGTCTCGCAGATCACGGTCACCCGAGACGGCCGGACCCCGGAGAAGGACAGCGACCCGGCCTTCAAAGACCTCGTCGCCTCGATTGCCCGCGACGGCCTGCTGCAACCGATCGGCGTCACGCGTACCGAGGAGGATGCCTCCCCGGAGCCGGGTTGTTTCATCGAGTACACACTGGTCTTTGGCCGGCGACGCCTGGCCGCGATCATGGAGTTGGGTTGGCCTTCCATCCCGGCCGCCGTGTATCCCGATTGCGGCGCGAGCGGTGCCGCAGTTCTCTCGGCGGTTGAAAACCTCCACCGCAAGAACCTCAACCCCGTCGAGGAGGCCGTCGCCGTGACGATCCTCCTGGAGCAGATCGCGGGGACCAAGAAGTACGGGCCCACCATGACGCGCGAGTCCTCGGTCAGCGTGCCGGCCGCCGCCATCGAGGCCGTCGCGTCCACCCTCGGGAAGTCCGTCGGGTGGGTCCGCGATCGCGTGATCCTGCTGCGGCTGGCCCCGAAGGTTCGGGCGCTCCTGGTCGCCGGCCGCCTCACCCTCGGCCAGGCCAAGGAACTCGCCAAACTCGCCGACCCGCAGGGGCAGTTCAACATCGCCGAAAATCTCGCGCTCGAGTCCGACCGGACGGGCACGGTGTACTCCATCGCGGACGTCCGGCAGCACGTTCACATCGCCATGGCGCTCCTCCGCGGCTGCGGGTGGATGTTCGACGTGCCCTTCGCCGGCAAGCGGGCCTGCGTCGGATGTCCCCACAACACTGCCGTCGCGACGGCGCTCTTCGCCGACGTCATGCCGGCCGACGGGAAGCCCGCACACTGTCTCGATCCCGGCTGCTTCACGCACAAGGTCATGGCGGCCGACCAGGCCACGAACGACCTCGTGAAGAAGGCGAAGAAGAAACCGGACGTGCCGGCGACGGCGACGGGCTTGGCCACACTGGATCCGCCGGCAGGCCTCAAACTCGCCCCGGCCGTCCGCCTGCTCAAGAAAGTCCGCGGCGAGGGGCCCAAGCCGGCCGCGAAGAAAGGGAGGAAGGGGGACGGGTACGTGCCCTACGAGAAGACCCCGGAGGGGAGGTTTCAGAAGGCACTCTCGGAATGGCACGCGGCTGTACATGACCTGGTGGGCAACGCCCTCATCAGGGTGCCGCTGCGGTTAGCCTCAATGCTGGTGATGGTCAGCACACGCGGCTGGCAGAAGGCCGGGAGTGGGTGGGGGACACCGTCGCGGTCGCAGAGGAAAAAACTCGATCCCCTCATCAAGCGAGCCGTCGCTGGCACCCTCGACGATCTCGTCGTGCTGGCCGAGGACGTGACGCCCGAGAGCGTGGAGCGAATGGGACAGATTGGACATCTGTGGCTCTGTCAACACATCGCAGGTCTCTTGGAGATCACGTTGCCGCCGGAGCCGAAGCGGGCCGACTTCGACCCCAAGCCCGAGCCGGAACCGAAGGCCAAGGCCGCCAAGCCCAAGAAGAAGAGCGGGAAGGGAGTTGCCGCAGAGAAAGAGGCGTGATGGCTGAGCCGCGCAAGGTCGAGCCGGTGCCGGGCGTCACACTCTACTGCGGAGATGTCCGCGCCGTCCTTGCGTCCTTGCCGGCGGCCAGCGTCCAGTGTTGCGTGACCTCGCCGCCGTACTGGGGCCTGCGGGCGTATGGGACGGAGCCGCAGGTGTGGGGGAAGGAGATTGG
>CAYOCZ010000215.1:0-5938 GCA_964402475.1 uncultured bacterium
CCAATCTGCAATCTAGAATCTGGAATCTTGAATGACATCGTCATGCCGCGCCTTGCCGCTGTCATCGGGTCGAGTGGCTGCCTCTGGCTTTTCCTTCACCTCTGGGCGGCACGGTCGGCAGGATTCTGCGGGGCTTGCCGTGAAGCAGGTACGACAGCTTCTGCCAGCAGGCTCCCGGACTTCGACTGCAGCCACGACGATCCAGTTCGTCGTGGAGAGACTGGGCTGCATCGGTCAACGTCCAACGGTCGGCATGCCTGCGGAAGCGCCGGTGCCGGCGCAACCACTTGTGGGCAGCAAGCTCTTCTGCGGGACTCCAGTGACGGTTCGGCGGGCCCTGCCTTCCGAGTGCCCGGGCACGGGAAAGCACCTGAAGTCGAATGGCAGAGTATGTCCTTCCTGCCAATCTGCGGATTGAGCCGGCTCGCTCGCGGCGCAGTCGGGCGTAGTGACGATGGAGTGCCCAGAAACATGCCCGGGCCGCGGCGGACGAACTCGGATATCGGCCGTCTGCCGCGGCTTGGGCGTGCTCGTTGAGAATTCTCTCTTCCACCGGGGTGAAACCCGCGCCCGGACGGGGAACTTGCAGGGCCCGCGACAGTGCGATGATTCGGTGTTCGATGCGAACCATGCGGCGGGAACCACACAGCGACGGTCTCTCGGCCACGCAGGCCTGCGCCGCTTTCGGCGCGCTGGCGTACCGTCCCTCAACCAAAGCGCTGGCATAGGTAGCGAGCACGCGGTCCTCCGTTTGCGTCCATCTCGGATTGGCGGGCGGCTTGCCCAACTCGCGGAGTCGCCGGCCGAGATAGGTGTAGACGGTGGCATAGGTCTTGCGCCCGAGAGCCGGATTCCGCCGCCAGACTTCCTCCATCTCGGCACGGCACTTTCGCGCCGACTCGTGAAGCGCTGGTCGCTCCTGCTTGAAGAGCCTCCGCGCATGCCTGTCCAACAACCGCCGTTCATCCCTTGACAGCCGGCTGCCGGTGACGGTCCAGCCCTTCTCCTGCACACGCGGCGCCAGTACAGCCAGAATGCCGGATAGGCCGCGCGGCGCGAAATGCTGCGGGTCCGTTCTCCGGCGGCGCTCGAACTCGGTCCTGATGTCAGCCGCTGCCTTGCGAAGAGTCGGGTAGTCGCCTCGAACCACGGCCGGGACGAAGCGCTCAACGACCCTGATTTCCTGAGGCGACAACTTGCGGCCTCGTGACTTGCGCCCGGTTGCGCGGGCAAGCTCGCCCAATTTCAGACACACTGAACCGGGTGGGCGGCGAGTGTTGGCCCAGGGCTCGCCGGGATGCTCTCGGTATAGTTGCGCAAGCGCCTGCTCGCAGTCTCTCGCCGCCTCGGTCACGAGGCTGTAACGCCCCTCCTGCAATGCCTGAAGATGGCGTGCGAAAACCGCCAGCTCCGGTTCGCTCCAGTTCACTCCGAGCCATGAAAGACCCTGCCTCCGCGCCGCGGCGAAGATGTGGCTCTTGACTCCCTCGTACGGCCTCACCGGTCCGGGCAACCGGGATGCCTCAGCCAAATACGCCTTCGCCGCCTCCGACGCGCTTCGGTACTTGCCCCCGGCCAGAGCCCGCACGTACGGCTCAAGCGCCCTTTCCTCGGTCGCAGACCAGAAATACCGCGCCTCACTCGGCATACTCGACCTTGGCGGATTTGACCCAGTTCCCCTTGTACTTCTCGTTCAGCGCGACGAGGTCCCGGAAGTCTCCGGCCTCGTCAGCCTCGCCGTCGCGGCGGACGCTCAGCCCGTACAGACTTGTCCATCGGTCGCCGCTCGACCTTTCAAACTCCACGTGTACGCCGCTAGAGTAGGTAGTCACGGTCAGTCTGGTATCCTCGAACCCAAGGGCAACAATCGAGATTCGCCCTCTTCCGGGCACGCGCGGGGCGCGCCGAATGGCCCGCACGGCATGGTCCACGATAAGCCTCTCCGGAGAGGACAGACCCTCAGTCCATCGCAGCCGGCGCAACACGCGCACGAGGGCCGTGATACTCTTCATGGTGTAGCCATCCCCGCGCTTGAGTTTCATAAATTAGCCTCGTCGTACCAGAAACGGCCGAACGCTGCACGATGCACCATCCTGTCGGCCCGCGTCGCCGCTCGCATCAATCTGCAATCTGAAATACCGCTGTGCCGTGCCTTGACATCGCTCGGAAATATGGGGAGTGTCCCTCATTTCCCTAGTCGGAGTCCTCCGGCGGAGACGGGAACAGGTTCAGGTGCCGGCGCGCGATTTCGGCGTCCATCAAACCCAGGTCGTGCAGCGCGTCCCTCAGGGTCTCCGCCTCGAACTCCTCGTGGGTGCGGCCACGGACGACCCCCATGACGATGCCCATGGCGACGGTCCTTCTGAACTTGAGCAGCTCTGCGGCCGATTCGGATGCCATCACCCGAGGCAACTCCTCCGGCGTGTACTCCAAGTCGGCAAGCGTCTTCCCCTCAAGCTGGCCATCAATCTGGTTGACCTCGTGCTCCCAGCGCGCCTTATCCTCGGCCGACGCCAGTTCATACCGCTCCGGCATTTCCTCCAACATGGCGAACGTACTCAACACTTCCTCAAAGAACTCGCGATACTCCGGAATCCGACTCTCCATCAGACCTCCTTAGTGCCCGGACGCTCGACCAAGCTGACCATCCGAGGCCGAGCCCTGCCGCCAATCTGCAATCCACAATCTGCAATCTGAAATGCCGCTGTGCCGCGCCTTGACATCGCTCAGGATTATAGGAAGTGTCCATCTGCGTTCCTATGCCCCCGGAACCACCTTGGCGTGATAGAACTCCTGAACCAGCTTCTTGAACTCCTCGTCCGCACTGGAGATGTCCTCGTCCAGCCACGGGAAGCGCCTGCACGACTGGAGGCTCATGAACGCATCAGTTCCCGTCCAATCCTCGGGGATATCTTTGTCTTGGGTTACAAACGGGTCGTATGGGACCTGTTTGCCGTCGTCTGTATCCTGGACCGGGATTCGGTGTCGCCGCAGAATCGTGGGCGTCTCGCACTGAGACCTTGCTTGTTGTCCTGCTACATCCAGCGCCACGGCCATCAGGCACTCATAGAACCGCTGGAGCCTCTCGTCGAGCCGTTGGCCGTCAACCAACCACCGAACGTAGAAATTCAGCCCTACATGACCGGGGCACCACCCGTCGCCGACATTGGAGGGCTTGACCATATTCAACCCTCCTGCTGCCCGATAGAAGATAACCGCACCTTGTGCGTCCTTTTTCCCTGGCTCACCCCAAACTTGGCGGGGTTCGACAGCGTAGAACGTCGCGTTTACGTCATCATCCACGTGCACATCGCAACCTCGCACGTACTGAATGAGGGTTACCCGCAGCCACCCCTCGGTGCGTGCAAAAGCGAGGCTGACCGTGTCGGCACCGCCGAGGTCGACTGACGCCTTGGCGAGAAGTCCGTCTATGCCGGACAGGTCGTCGCGATAGTTTCCCGCGTCGTCTTCGGTTAGTTCGTGAAGAAACCGATCAATGTACGGCTGAATGTCGGCCACCGCCCCTGCCAGCCGATGGAAATCCCTTACCGTAACCTTGCGGAAGTGGGCTAGGTTGTTACGGATGACACGAACCTCTTCGAGCTTGTTCGCGAACGTAAGTACGTTGCCGTCGAGAATGCTGTTGAAGGAGGCACGATTGCGCTCGTCCGAAAGAATCGCCACAAGCTGTTCGAAGTCGAGGTACATCATCGGGATCGAAGTCCGCTCGCCGAGATAGGAATAGGCCCTTAGCCCCTGCATTCGTTGATTCGCCACCATGCGGATGGTTGGCTCCGGCACTCGCGCAGTTGCCTCCTCGCGGTCGGGAGGTTTCGGATCTCGAGTGGGGATCGGGGCGTTGAGCCAGTCCTTCCCCTTGCTGGACTTGAGAGCGACAAACACGACCATTCGCAGGGCATTCTCCAGCTTGAACAGGAGATTGTACACATCGAAATACAGCAGCGGGATGTGATTCGCCCCTATCTGCCAATTATACGCATCGACTCTCTCCGACAGTCCCCATCCATGACTCACGTCTTCCTCCTCTGGCTCATCTCGTTGCTGTCAATGCCGGCGTTCGCGTACCGTCGCTGCGGCCGGCGTCCGGTTCTGCACGTGCAGTTTCAGCCTTAGCCCGACCAACTCAACCATTTGGCAATGCCTTGCCAAGTCAAACATGGCGCAGGGAATCCCGGTCGCCGAAGTGTTGCCCGCGTCCGCGGAAGCGGGTTCTCCCCATAGTCATGTTCCAAGGAACCTGTTCAACCTCTCTGCCACCAATTCGCGACGCCGGACCAGGAAGGCCTTGTAGTTCTCAACGCTGAGGAGCGCCGGCTCTACAGGGATACACTGTGCTTCGAACGGAGCCGTGCCCGACTTGCGCATCAGGTCTGGGAAATACTCCGCTGGCGACTTGTCGCGTATCTGGCGATTGGTCTTCCCGGATATGAAACACATGTTGGCGATATCATTCGCTTCACGTCCGGTATAGGCCTGCTTGAGAACCGCCTTTGGAAATATGTGATGGAATTGAAGACGGTGCTGTACGCCAGAATGGTCGAGTGCGATCGTCAGGTTCGACTGCCAATCCTTGGCCCCCGCTGCACGAAATGCCAAGAACATCGTCTTGAACAATGCGCTCCGCTGGTCTCTCCCCTCAAGTTCATCGGAAGCGACATCTAGTCGCCCCACCTGCAACCGCAGGCGGTCAAGCAGTTCAGCAGGGCCTCCTGTCAGCTTCAGCGTTGAAAGGTCTTGATCGAGTATCGTTTCACTCGACCCACGAGAGTATCGCCCTTTGGCGTTTGCCACCAGGACCCAGTAACGCAACTTCTCTGCCTCCTCTGGGCCTATCTGATAGTCACGCACATGACCGTAATAGGCCAGCGCAACTGCGATAAATGGAGAAGACAGCAACGCCGGGCTATCGATTCCGGCATTCGCCCTGAGGAAATTCAAGGCGAACTTCATGCCTTCGCAGCTCTCCTTCCACCCTTGTTGCAGTTTGTCGAGCGACAGGCCGCCTACCGTAAGGAAACGTGACTGCCCCGTAGCGAAGGTCACTAGGTTCTTTAGGTACAGACCAAGGTCCAGGTCGAAGCCCATTTTGGCGCACTCAGCCTCGAATGACTGGAATATCTTCAGCGAGTTGCGCCACTTCGCGGTTATCTGGGCGAGCGCCAAGTCGGAACTTCTCAGCTTGGCGCCCAACGAGTTAACGCGAACGAAAATCTCTGTCACTTCATCGTACGACAGCTTTCTCTCGAGCACATCCATGCGGTAGGAGTACTTGCGGATGCCCCGGAGTCGGGCCAGTCGCTTGCTGTACTTCTCGTAACGGGAATCGTCGAACCCCGTAACGCCCGCCTGCCTGAGAAACGCTGCGTCACTGTCGGACCTGAAGACATCCGTGACCTTGACCCATTGCGGTAGCTGTTCGAGCTTCCGCGTGGCCACTACGAAGGTCATCTTGTTGAAGCGCCGCTGAAGTTCGTCTTCAGATGAATCGGCCTCGTCCTCGACAAACTCCTCATCTTTGTTCTCATGTACCTCAGTGACCACGGCGAGTTCGTCCGGGTGGTCGAGATTGAACAGCAGTTCCATCGGTCTCTTTCGTCCGGCGACCGTCACGGGTTCGCCGCGGATGACTGCGGACAGCGAGGTGAGCCGCTGCTGTCCATCTAGGAGCAGGCGCGTGCTCTGGTACGGGTTGGCCTTTTGGTCCACGGCGAAATTCTGCAGGGGGATAGCCTCGTCCGTCTCCCATAGCAGAATGGCTCCTGACGGATAGCCGCGGTAGAGCGAGTCCATCAGATCCCGCACACGCGTAGACCGCCAGACGTAGCGTCGCTGCATCTCGGGGAGCCTAAGCTCACCCCGCTCGATCATCCCAACGAGTTCGTCGACTGTGGCTTCTGCCTTGGCCATATCCTCCCCC
>CAYOCZ010000216.1:0-5914 GCA_964402475.1 uncultured bacterium
TTGCCCCAGCCCCCGCTCCAGCCGCTGCTCTGGCCCTCAGTCCTGCACCTGCCCCGCTTTTCCCTCCTCGTCCCTTTCATTCTCACTCGACCACTTGACCGCTGTCCCTTGCTTGACTTTGGCCTGATTCACCGCTATAACCTCGGCGTGTTAGACCGAGTCGCCGAGACCGACCGGGGGACGAACCAGTTGATGGCTGGGTTGTAGCGTGGCCGTTGGAAGAGACGTAGCTGTCCCTAGCCGGCGTAGCAGCCCCAAGCTCACAAGTACGGGATGCAGGTGGGCGGTGAATTGGAGGTGACACCATGGCAATAGCGATTCTCTGTGTGCTGGCACTAGTCGCACTTATGCTGGCCTTCGTCGCATTTAGGGTCGTCAAAGACGCGCCCAGAAGGACGGAACTCGCACGGTTACAGGCCAGCGAATCGCTCCTGCAGAATACGAACGCTGAACTCCAGCAAAAGGCGGCACAGGTCGAAGGACTGCTGGCTGACAGGGCTAAGCTGGAAGCCGACCTCGCGAACGAACGGAGGACTTCAGGCGAGAAGCTGAAGCTGCTAGAGGATTCGGAGGGTAGACTCAAGACCGAGTTTGAGAACTTGGCGAACAGGATATTCGAGGACAAGGGGAAGCTACTGTCGGACCAGAACCGGGAACGGCTGTCGAGTTTGCTCCAACCGTTCAAAGAGCAGCTTGAGTCCTTTCGCAATCGGGTCGACGAAGTGCACAAGGATGACACAAAAGCGTCTGCTACACTGCTTGAGCAGGTACGTCAGCTGCAGGAGACGAGCAACCGGGTTAGCGACGACGCAAACAACCTTGCCAAGGCCATTCGGGGTGACTCGAAGAAACTCGGGGACTGGGGGGAACTGATCGTCGAGAGAGTGTTTGAAGCATCCGGGCTGACTTTGGGGCGCGAGTACAGCAAACAGGAGAACCTGAGGGATGAGGCTGGTGCTCTCAGGAAACCGGACTTCGTCGTCTACCTGCCGGGCAACAGGGCGGTCATTGTGGACTCAAAGGTTTCGCTCGCAGACTATGAGCGGTTTGCTAAAACGGACAATACTATCGAACAGCAGGCTGCTCTAACCGCACACGTCGAAGCTGTCCGAAAACACATCCGCGAGCTGTCTGAGAAGAACTACAGCCATCTTCTTGGCAACCGGACGTTGGACTTCGTTATCATGTGCGTTCCCCTTGAGCCAGCGTACCTGCTTGCGATGCAGGCTGACAGAGACCTGGTGTACGACTTGGCGAAGATGAAGGTAGTGGTCACCGGACCGAACATGCTGATGATGACACTGAAGGTGATAGCGCAGATCTGGCGTCGCGAGAACGAGAATCGCAATGCAGAGCAGATCGCTATTCGAGCCGGCCGGCTGTACGACCAAGTGGTACTAATAGTACAAGCAATGCTCGAAGCCAAGAAGCGACTCGGCGACGTGAGCGAGTCCTTCGACTTGGCGCTCAGGCGTCTTAAGGACGGTAAGGGGAATCTCGTCGGGCGTGTGGAGGAGATTCGCGGTCTTGGTGCAAAGGTGAGCAAGCAACTTCCGGCTGCAGTCTTGGACGATGCCATATCAGGGGAACAGGACGGCAGTGCCGCACGAGTAGAAGCTCTGCCTGCCGGGGATGCGGAACTCTCCCCGGACTGACGACCTTGACGGAGATGAGAAATGTGTCCCCGGAATTCACTGATTAGGGCGCACGCATGATCGCAGTCCAAGAGGTAGAGCTGGGGGTGATCTTTCCAGACGACCGTGTCCGGATGGTGCTGATGCAGCCCTATGTACATCTGCTCCAACAGGAGCCGTTTCAATGGCCTCCAGGACAACAGCACGACCAAGTGGAACGCATTCGGGCTACACTCGGGCTGGCGCTGGCCCCAGGACCGAACACCCCAGTTGCCAGTGTTACGGTGCTTCCCGAGTACAGCGTGCCAGGTCTTGTCGGACTGGAAGCCATGGAGGACGAACTGGACAGGGCGTCTTGTACGTCCGGAACCGTCGTGATCTCTGGCCTGCACGGACTGAGCCACGCCGAATATGTACGACTCTGGGGTCGGGGTCTTCATCACCAACACCCGGCGAGCGACCCGGACAGAGCCACCGGTCGCTGGGTCAGCTGCTGTGTAGTTCTAGCCAAGCCAGCGGAGGGGCCAATCCGAAGGTGGATTCAGCCCAAGCTCAGACGCTGCAGGGAGGAAGAAGAGTGGTGCCCGACTCTGAACATGTTCGAGGGAGGGATGGTCTACCTATTCAAGTGCCAGTTCGCCGACGGGCTACCGTGCCGATTCCTCGTGTTCAGTTGTTTTGACTGGATCGCACCCAGCGGTGGCAACACACTGCCATTCGAAGTCCTCGACAGTCTCAATGGCCAATGGGAAGCCTTGGGACAACAGCAGAAGGTGGATTTCGTTTTCGTCCTCCAATACAACCCGTTGCCGAATGACCCTCGGTTCCTTCAGGGAGCGCGTGACTTCTTGGTGCAGACGCCGACGCATCGATTTGTCACAAGG
This sequence comes from uncultured bacterium, assembly GCA_964402475.1. GTDB lineage: Bacteria > Hydrothermota > Tepidihabitantia > Tepidihabitantales > Tepidihabitantaceae > UBA2258. Next base: position 2,519 of record CAYOCZ010000216.1, read on the forward strand.
GACTCCTGTGTCGTCGTGTTCGCCAACGCCGCAGGCAGGGATTCCCCGGGGCCTTGTGCGCGCTACGGAGATAGCTCGCTGTTCTTCGCACCAGAGCTGGCACAGACCAAGTACAACTTCTCAGGATGTCCACCGACCTACCGGTTGCAAAACGAGCTGATCAGGGGAGCGAACTTGCTCCAAACCTGTGGGGATGCTCTACTCAGAGAGCGCGGGGCGTGCGTACATACTTTCTCAATGCGGCCACCGCAGTCGGTGCAACCCATCAATCTTGACAGACGCTGGCCTTTGAGCGATGCCAAGGTGCACACTCTGAGCGGAAGCGATGACCCCAGAACGCCGGGCGGGCCGGTTCCGGCGGTCGTGAAGTGGACTGGTGACGAACTGGATGCACTTCAGCCCGCCGGGACGGCACTAAACGTCCGGCACTTGAGGGCCGAACTCGACGAGGCATGCGGGCGGATCACGACTGCCATCCGCCGTAAGGATGCGACACTTCAGGAGAAGTGTCCGTATGCGGCATCGGCCTCTGTCGTGAGCGCGGGGAATGCGTCTGCGAACGATTACGATCCAGCTCGCATCGTCGACGTCTGGAACAATGAGGAGAAGCAAGCGCTAGACTGCGCCGTACGTGCATTGAGTATTCTGGATGTGTTCCAGCAACTCGACGTGGGAGGGTCGCCCGCGCACGCCAGCCTGCAGTTTGGCGACAGCAAGAGCCAAGTCGTCGTTGTGACGGGAAGGAGTCACGATGACTGCTATGAGTCCGCACGCAAGGTCCGGAGGCGACTTGGTAACGTGGTCACTCTGCTCATATCCAACGAGGTAAATGGAAGCTCTGACTTTCGCCCTAGTGGCAGGATCGACGATAGCTCTGACACGGCCAACATCTTGGATGACGGCACGTGGGTCAAGGGATTTGGCTATGGCCACCTGGTGGATGTCGCATGTAAGGCAACGAGCGTCGACCAGTTCAGGGCGGAACTTGGACCGCTGCTGCTAATGGAAGGAAGGAATCCCGCCGATGCAGCCTAATTTGACCGAAGCAGTCATGGAGGTACTCAAGGACAGGAAGCCTGAAGTCGTCCGCGCCGGCTCGGATGAGATGGATCTGCTGGTGAGGCTCAAGGGCGACCTTGTTGGATTCGTCAAGCTGGGCGGCGCACCGGAGGAAGAATACGGAAAGGCCTTCAAGGGATTCCAGTCGCTATATTCCAGCCGGATCCGCGAGTGGCAAGGCCTGGACCCGGTAATGGTCCTGATCAGGACTAGCGCCGAACGCAAGTGGGATGAGTTCTACAATCGGATACAGATTGACCCCTACTTCTGCCGCAAGTTCGTGGTGAGCGCGGCCGACGACACGGCCCTGCGTTCCGAGCTCGACCACCTCCCGTTTGCGCCCATGCTGAAGCCGAGGGTCGCAGGGCACGCGCGTCCGGTCGATGCTCAAACCCTATTGATGGCCGGAGGGCTAAAGGCCGAGTTGGCAAGGCGCCTGGTAAAACCACACACGCCGGAGCTCTCGACGGTGGTCGATGCTCTTCTCAGAGACGGGTTGCCGGAGTGGAGACCAGCAAAAGGCGACACCGAGAAGCTCCGCGAGCTACAAGGACAGCTCTCTGCCAGCAGACGTCTCGAGTATCTGGAGGTCAGGGACTTCCGTGCGTATCGGCAACAGCCATTCGAGCTGGACGCGGACATAGTTGTGCTGTATGGCCCAAACGGCTTCGGCAAGACGTCGTTTCTCGACGCCATAGATTTCCTGTTTACGGGGGGTGTCGGGCGTCTGGAAGATAGACTCCAACACAACAAAGCAGCAGAGGTTCGAGCCCTTGCGCATCTTGACTCCCCAAGTGGAGTTGCATCCGTAACGGCAAGAGTCACGTTCGATGGGCAACAGATGGACTTGTCTAGGAACAGCAATGACGCGTCGCACGTGAGCATCGGGAGCGATCTCATCACTACCAAGGATGGCCTGTTGAAGTTGCTGGACCTTACCCAGTCGGCAGTGGAACCGAGAGTAGAGAGACTGATAGACCTCTTTCGTTCTACGCACATCTTTGGACAGGAATACCAAACTCTGACGCAGGACCTTTGCACGAAATCGGAACTGGATGCTAAGGTCGTGTCGCGGATGCTGGCACTTCAGGATTACGTAGAGGCTGTGAAGAGAGTGGATATCGTACAGATGGACATTCAGAAGCGAATCGGCACCACCGAGGATGAGATTTCCGAGGGTAAGCGGCTGTCAGAGTCCAAGCGCGCAGAGGTGAAGGACCTCGATGGCCGCGCTAAGACCGCAGAGGCACCCGAAAAGCTGCTGGCCACGGGCAGGGAACTCGCCACAAGAGTGCGCGAGCACGTCCAGACTGTGCTTGAGTTGCCGCAGACCGTTAGTCCTGACCGCGCAAGGATGTGGCGCGGAGCCCTTGAGGCCGAGATACGTGCTACCACCGAAAAGGAGAAGGCCGTTGCCATGCTGGCAGGCAAGTCGGCCCTGCTCGATGCCAACCGCAAGGAATCGGCGCGGCTAACTGCTCTAGCCTCGGAGAGTCGGACTCGAGCTGAAGAAGCACGCAAGGAACACTCGGAGATTGAGTCCAAGGCGAGCGCTGCCAAACGCGAGTTGGAGAGCCGTCTTCGTGAACAAGGCCGGGTAGGCGTTGAGAAAGAGAACGTGGAGTGGTTATGCCGTGTGCAGACCGACTACGCCAAGAAGAAGGCAGAAGCCACGGAGCTTGAGCGCTCCATCCAGGAAAAGCAGGCCAATGTACGTCGTATGCGAACCAAGGCATCTGAGCTTGCGTCGAGAGCTGCCGCCCTTCTGAACGAAGTGAATGCATCGCGGAGCGCGTTGGCCGTCTGCAACAAGAGCCTGTCTGGACTGGCAGAGATCGAGCTCATTCTGCTAGACTGGGTAGCGACTGAGGCGCGCCTCCGAGAGACAGACGCCGGGCTCGTGCGCGAGTCGAAGCTCAGCGTCGAACTAATCGCGCGCAGCAAGAAGGCACAGGAGGAAGTGGCATCTGCCCTCACGGGTCTCATCGAGACAAGAAAGCACCTGGAGTCCCTGCGCCGCACTCAGTCCGAGCTCCAGAATCTCATCGACCAGGTCTTGTCGTACGTTTCTGACCCGACCTGTCCGGTCTGTGGTTCGCCGCACGGTACACGCGAGGAACTACTTTCTGACATTCAGAAGAGGAGAGGACTCGTGCCATCCGAACTCGCCGTAGCCCAGAAATCATTCTCGCACGCAGAGATCGTGTACGCGGTCATCAAGAAGGAATCTGACGATTTGGAAAGGGAGCTTGCCGAGTGCCACCGCAAGCAGGAGTCTCTTAGGATAGAGCAATTGGAACTCCAACGCCGTCGAGAGACATACGGGCACAAGGCGAC
>CAYOCZ010000217.1:0-3025 GCA_964402475.1 uncultured bacterium
CCGGACTCGGGTGACCCCGACCACCCCCCCCTCAACACGTACAGGTGCGGCAAGGCCGGTCTCGACTTCAGGCGGGTCAAGCCGGTTGGCCGCACCCTGACGCTTGACTACGTCGCGGGCGCGGCATCGTACGGAACGGGTTCGTCCGGCGGATTCACCGGCACCGTCAACGTGGCGTTCAGCGACGTGCTTGGCGACCATCGGTTCGAGCTGTACACGGACCTGTACGGCAACATCCTCACCTCCGATCTGATTTTCCAGTACTGGCACCTGCCACGCCGGATTGACTATGGCTTCACGCTGTTCCAGCTGCAAGACGTCCGCAGATACAGCCCGGGGAGCGTGCGGGAGTTTAGCTTGAACCGAGGACTGCAGGCGCTTGCCGCATACCCGTTCAACCGCTTCGTGAGAATCGAAGCCGGACCGACTGGCTACTACGGCCAGGTGTACAAGGACACGTGGCGGCTGGACTCGAAAAGCCCGTCTGGAGGATACTGGGGCACGCTCCCCTCGTATGGTGAGGCGGTGTTCTACGGCCAGGGGGCGCTGGTTTTCGACAACACCTTCTGGGACTGGGATGGCCCGGCGCGAGGCACTAGGATGCGGCTCGGCGCCGATGCCTCATTGCTGTCAGCCAGGCGGTTCCAGGACGTCTTTCTTGATGTCCGCAACTACCAGAGGCTCGGACGCAGGTTCGTGTTCGCAAGTCGGCTCTTCGGCATAACGAGCTACGGTGCGGACGCGGACCGGTACTACCTGGGCGGTATTCGATTCCTGGAATACGCGCCCGGACAGATTGTGGTTAGAGGCTACCAGCCGGCTGAGTTCTACCCTGATTACGGCTCGGCGGCCGCTACCTTCAATTTCGAGCTACGCTACCCTTTCATCGACCGGTTCAAACTGGCCTTCCCTCTACCCATCGAGTTCGGTGGCATCAGAGGAGTCGCTTTCCTTGACGGCGGCATGGTCGCGCCCTGGGGTACGGGCCGGAGTTTCCACCTGTGGAACGGGAGGTTTGACGACCTCAAGCTGGGAGTTGGGTTTGGCGCCAGGGTGACACTATCCTACTTCCTTCTGAAGTTCGACTTCGCCAAACCGTTCTCGACAACCGATGACAGCGGCTGGAAGTTCATCTTCGGGTTGGGCGCCGATTTCTAGTTCGGTTCGAGGGTCAGTTCCGGCCCTGCTCGTGCTGCTGACGTTCTCCTGCGCCGGACTGGTCCGCAGCACCCCCCCGATGGCGCCGGAGCAGGCCGGCGCGGGTGCGTGGGAACGGCTTGCACGCCTCCGGTCATTCCGGTTCACCCTCAGCTTTCACACCGACACGCCGTTCCCGATTGAGGTCAGGTTCAGTGGTGCTCGCGAGCAGGCGGATCGAGAGGTGTGGTCCGGCTACATGCGTCGTCGAGGTGAGGCGTCGAAGGTGGAGCTACGGGCCGAAGGTCCGGACCAATATGAGAAGGAACACTCTGGCTGGCGTCGGACCATGCGCGGTATCGAGACCAAGGTGCTGGAGCAGGGCGAAGGCGCTTTCCGCGGCCGGCCGTTCGAGTTCATCGGTACTGAGCGCGGCCGATACAGGTTCGCATTCAGGCCAGACCTGCCGATACTCGACCCTACCCGAACCAAGAAGCTGACCGGCGTTATGGAGGTGGATCCTCATTCCGGACTGCCGGTACGTCTGTACTGCAGCGATTCGGGGAAAACCGCAGAATGGGAGCTGCGGCTGGGTCGGTTCAATCGCGCCGGGTCGGTCGATGTCCCTTACCAACCGGCGATGACGGTTGATGCCCGCCCCACGAAGGCATTGAATCGGGCCGGCTTCGACCGCACGGTGGCGATACTCAACCGGAGGCTAGCAGAGCTTGGCTGGGATCACCGTTTGCGTCGGACATCACGGGGTTTGACTTTGCTGCTGAGGCAGCCCAAGTCCCGCCGTCAAGTCGAGCTGCTGTTCAGCCGCGGCAGTGTTGAGATATGGCAGGGACGTTGGGCAAGCAGCGGCGAGACCTTGGACTCGGGCGCTGTTGTCGAGGTCGGGGGCGACGCTTCACGTCGGGTCGTGCTTGAGCATCTGCTGGCCAGTAATGAGCGATTCGCGGCTGAAGTCCGTACAACCACTCCTTTGGCTGCTGCGCTTGTGACATCGGTCGTCATGTCCGATACCGGCGAGTCCGCCATACTTGTGGTGGACCACGTGGCATTAGCCGCAGCCAGTCCGGCCCCGGAGGGCAAGCTGGTATTCGAGGATATCGGCAACGGAGACGACGTGAGAGTCATCGCGGCTCTGGCAAGCGGCGGCGTTATTCCGACGGACTTCGAGATCACATTCAAGCCGTGACAGGGCGAGGTCGGCCAGGCGGCTTGACTTGAACCGGCACCGTCCTAGACTCCTTTCTACGAAGATACCACCGCTGCCAGCCATCCTGGTCATGCTTCCGGCCATGTTATCGGCCTCGGTTACCATCGTGAGTTCGGATGCGAACGGAGTTTCATTTCGATACACACCGGGGGAGATCAGACTCACGAACGGGGTCGACGGCAGGCACGCAGTGGACTTCGATGACGCGGACCATCCCGCGCAGCCCGGCGAGCCCGATTTGCCGGGAAAGACCGTACGCGTCGGAATTCCGCAGGCCGGCGGCGTGCGAGTCAACGTCAGGACCGGACCGGAGCGGAAGCTTCAGGCCGCCCGGTTCTCTACCGTTCCCCACATGTCGTGGGACGGTGACTCGTCGTGGTACGATGAACTGCCAACGAAAGTCGGGGTTCTTCCTCCGAAGCCTGCCGAGGTGGGGCTGGCAGAGGTCCTGCGCAGAACCAGGTTCGTTCCGGTCCGACTCAGCCCGTGTCGGTACGACACGGAGACGGGCACGCTGAGCTACTATGAGTGGCTTGACGTCTCACTCACATTTGAGCGAAGGCCACGGCGGCATCGTGACTCGGACCCGCTGGACGGCTCAGTCGCATCGATGCTGCTTAACGGGCAGACAGCCCTGGACTGGAAGCTGGATTGGCCCGACCG
>CAYOCZ010000217.1:3125-5910 GCA_964402475.1 uncultured bacterium
CGATGCTGCTTAACGGGCAGACAGCCCTGGACTGGAAGCTGGATTGGCCCGACCGTACGGCCTCTCAGTTTGAGCGTTCGCCGTTCTGGCTGAAGATACAAGTCGACTCAACCGGTATCTACAGCATCACCGGCCGCGAGCTGGCCGCAGCCGGCGTGCGCCTTCCCGGTCTCGACCCGACGACACTTGCCTTGTATACAGTCGGTGAGCACGAGCCGAACATGTCCTACCCCGACTCGATGAGACAGGTCCCGGTATTCGTGCAGGGCGAAGAGGATGGCAAGCTGGATCCGACTGACCGAGTTGTATTCTACGGTATAGGGCCCGGGCACTGGGTTGGACGGTGCTCGGCCTACGTCAAGAACTACTTCACTCGGCACAACGTCTATTGGCTGACCTGGGGCGGGGTGCAGGGAAGCAGGATCCCATCGGGTCCTGGGCCGGACACGATCAACACGCCTGTGGTTCACGTCGGCCGTGACCGACTTCATCAGGAGCGAGACTTGGATTGCCCGGCTCGTTCCGGCCTGCTCTGGATATGGACGCGGTTCTTCAAGGCGGCCGACCGCGAGGTGGCGGTGCTGGACGTGCCGCTCGACGTCGTCTATCCGGTGCAGGTAAGCCGCCTGGCGGGTAGATTTACGGCCGATGCCGGCGGGAATCGGCTATCCGTACTGCTCAATCGCCGTCCGGTCGCGGCCTATGAGTTTGACCAGTCCCCGCCATCGAGCCCGTTCGATTTTGCCGCCGACACGACACTGCCGGTGAACTTCGGCCGCAACGTGTTGACATTTGAGTTGCGGGGCGTCGGGCAGAAGAGCATGTACCTTGACTATCTTGAGGTCGACTACCTGCGCAGGCTTTCGTTGTACCAGGGCCAGCTTCACTTCCTGCAAGACGACACCGGCAGGTTCCGGTTCTGCATCAAGGACGTACGCGAGCGGCCGCTGGTGCTGGACGTGACCGACCCATACGTCCCGATGATGAGTGACAGCATTGAATGGTCCGGGGACAGTGCCCGGTTCTGTCTTAGTCTGGACCGGCCGGCCGAGATCGTGGTCGCAGGTGCGAGTCAATTCCTCGCACCCGCAGGCATTGAGTTGCGCCGGCCCGGGCAGCTGCGCAGCCCGGAGCGGCAGGCTGACTACTGGGTGGTGGCGCCGAGGGAGTTTCTTGGTCCGGCACAGCAGATGGCACGATACCGAACCGGACGGGTTGCCGGAGTCAGTCACGCGGTCGCCCTCGCGGCGGCACTCGACGACATTTACGACGACTATGCGTTTGGCATGGAGGAGCCGGGGGCAATAAAGCGTTTCCTCGTGGACAAGCACCCCGCCTATGGTTTGCTTGCCGGCGACGCAACCTGTGACTACAGGGGAATTCTGGGCAAGCGGCCGCCGGGAGTGCCCGCCTATGAGTACGGTTTCGGGTTGAACCCCGACGCCTATGACCGGAGTGCGCTCGCGTTCGACGCCTGGTACGCCGACTTCGATGGAGAGGGCGGCAGCCCGGACATGGCACTGGGCAGAGTCACGTGCCGCAGCGCGGCTGAGCTGCGGCAGTTCGTGGACAAGGTGATTGCCTACGAGACGCAACCGGCCGGGATGTGGAACAAGCGGTATCTGCTGCTGGCCGACGACGAGTTCTTGGGCGAGGCCAGTCCGGACAATCCCAGTCGTTGGGATCCCCTTGGGTTCGGCCACATCGCCTACTGCGAGGCGGTGAGCCTGATCCCCGACAACCGGTTGGACCCGGCCAAGATCTATCTCACAGAATGGCCGTATGTGGGCATCAAGAACAAGCCAGGTGCCCACGCCGAGTTCATGCGCCAGATGAATCTAGGCGGCGTCGTGCTGGTCTTTTTCGGACATGGAGCCGGGTTCGACCTGACCCACGAGAGTGCGCTGAACATCTCCCAGGTCCCCCGGATACAGAACGGGCACCGCAGCCCGTTCTGCTACTTTGGCAGCTGTTCGGTGGGGCGGTTTGACGACACCCAGTTCGAGTGCATCGCCGAAGAGCTGGTCCGACAGCCGAGCGGCGCGATCGCCTCGGTGGGCGCGACCAAGGCCACAGTCGCAGGCTCGAATCTGGTTTTCGCCCGCAACCTGCTTACCCCGCTGTTCACCGAGCCGGGTTCGACCATCGGCCTCAGCTTCTTTCAGGCGTGGCCGAACGACAAGATCTATCACCTGTTTGGTGACCCGGCAACCGTGTTGCGCCTGCCCCGTTCTTCGAAACATGAATTGGCCGTCACTCCCGACACGCTCAGACCTGGAGGCCGGTTTGGCGTCAGTGGTCTGATTGAGGCAGCCAGAGCGAGGTTCGCGTGGCTGCTCCGGGGGCCGAGACGGATTCGTACATACCGTTCATTCCGGGGCGAGACGAGCTACCAGTTGCCGGGATTGGACCTGGCGCGTGGGTCCGGCGATGTGACCGATGGGATGTTGGCATGCCAGGGCACGTTTCCGCTGGGCGTGCCTTTGGATACGGTCTTCGTGCCGAACGGCAACTACGCGCCGATCGTGCGGTCGTGCCGGTTGAGCGCCTCGGTGTGGGGGGATTCCGGCGACCTGGGCGTGCTGCGGGACTCGCTGGAGTACACGCGCACGCCAGCGGCGGTGGCCGACACCACGGGCCCGGCCGTCAGTCTTTTCCGGAACGGCAATCGACTGGAGAGCGGTGCGGTCGTGCCATCCGAGTTCGAACTCGGAGGGGTGGTAACCGACAGTTCCGGAATCATGATTGCGCCAGTAGCCGGCGCGGTGCCATCGTTCTTTGTCAA
>CAYOCZ010000218.1:0-5893 GCA_964402475.1 uncultured bacterium
ATCACGAAGCAGGGCCTTCCGGCCCTGCTTCCTTTTGTCCAGCTCAGTTCCTGCTCAGACGAATTTGAGCTTGACGGACGGCGCGGGCGGAGGGATAATTATAGGTTCGACGGGTTAGCTGGTGAATCCGAGAGAACCTCAGACCGGGCCTGGCAAGCCGGGCCCGGTGTTTGTATTAGAAGGTTTCTTCGTCTTCCGGGCGCCAGGCCGGGTCGACTATGCAGAGGAACTCAATTTCGTCTTTGCCGGTGTTCTCAAGCCACTGAACTGAACCGGGCGGAATGTAGACCGCGTCGCCGGACGCGACCGGTGCCACTTCGTCGCCGATGTGCATCATGCCGGTTCCCCGGACGAGGTAGTAGACTTCGGCCGTGTTCAATCGATGAGCCCGTGACCGCGCACCGGGCGCAAGCCAGGCGCAGGCCAGCGAGTAGCGTATTTCTGCCGGGTCGCGGTCGGGATGGAGCAGCTCGCGCAGCCGGGTCCGGTCCCCGGCCGTGATTTCCCTGCAGTCTTTCAGCCGCTTGATTAGCACGGCGCTCTATGCTCCATGCATCACGCAAAACGCCAAAAGCCGAACGCCCCACGTGGTAGCTCCAGCGTGGGGCGTCATGCGTAGGGCGTCGTGCGTCAGTTCAGCTTCCCGACCGCGTGCTCGACCGCGTCGAGCAGGTCGCCCGATTTCACGGCGGCGGTCAGGTTGTTAATGTCGTCCTGCACCGGCCGGTCTTCGACCATCATTTTGACGTGCTTGCGCACGAAGTCGTAGGCCACCTGCGTGCCTTTGCCCGCCTTGAGCGGCTTGCGGAACTCGACCGCCTGGGCCCCGGCCATCAGCTCGATGGCGACCACGTACCAGGCGTTGTCGAGGATCTGCCGCGTCTTCAGGGCGCTGGTAAACGCCATCGACACGAAGTCTTCCTGGTCGGCCGCGGCCGGAATCGAGCCGATCGACGCCGGCGCGGACAGGATGCGGTTCTCGCAGATAAGCATGCCTTGGGTGTACTGGGTGAGCATCAGGCCCGAGAACATCCCCGCGCCCTTGGTCAGAAACGCAGGCAGGCCGCAGGAGAGGTTCCGGTTCAGCAGCCGGTTGGTCCGGCGCTCGGAGAGCACCGCGATCATCGTCACGCACTCGCCGGTCAAATCGAGCGCGAGGCCGAGCGGCGTGCCCTGGAAGTTGGCGCCGGTCAGGTAGGCTTTCTCGTCCGGGAAGAAGAGCGGGTTGTCGCCGACGCCGTTCAGTTCGACTTCGAACATGTAGCGCGCCCACTTGAGCGCGTCCTTGGCGCCGCCCACGACCTGCGGGGTCGAACGGAGGCTGTAGGCGTCCTGCACTTTCTTGCCCGGCTGCTTGAGCATCTCCGAGTCGGCGGTGAGCCGCCGGACGTTCTCGGCGCACGTGACCGCGCCCGGATAGCCGCGCACCTTGTGAATCCGCTCGTCGAAGGCCACCATGTTGGCGTTGACCACTTCGAGGGTGAGCGCGGCTGCGACTTCCGACACTTTGTAGTAGTGGTCGGCATCGTATAGATGGAGCGTGCCCCAGCCCGCGGTCATGTTGGAGCCGTTGATTACGGCGAGGCCGTCGCGCGCCTCGAACTGGATCGGCGCCACGCCCGCCGCCTTCATCGCCTCGGCTCCGCTCATCCGCTTGCCCTGGTAGAACGCCTCGCCCTCGCCCAGCAGGACGAGCGCCATCTGGCTCATCGGCGACAGGTCCCCGCAGGCGCCGACCGAACCCTTGTCGAAAACGACCGGGGTCACGCCCTTGTTCAGCATGTCGACCATGCACTCGACGACCTTCAGCCGTATGCCGGAATTGCCGTTGGAGAGCACGTTGATGCGCGAGCAGACGGCCGCGCGCACCGTCTCCTCGGGCAGCGGCACGCCGCACCCGGCCGAGTGCGAGTAGACGATGTACCGCTGGAACTGCTCGGTCTGTTCCGGGGTCAGGATGGTCTCGGACAGTTCGCCGATGCCGGTCGTGATGCCGTACATCACCGCCCGGGCCTTGACCTTCTCCTCGATGAACTCGCGGCAGTGATTGATTCGCGTCTTCGCCGCCGGGGCCAGCTCGACCTTCTCGCGCCGTCGCGCCACGCGAACGATGTCTTCAAGCTTCAGGTTCTTGCCGTCTAGTACAACCGCCATCCTATTACCTCCGTGAAAAGCGAACCCGTTACCGAACTCCGGCCGGGTTCGCTACTTTTTGTCTCCCGTGTTCTGCTGTCTGCGGGGCCCGCCTCGGTACGACCGGCGTGGTCGCGGCGGCGGCCCGGCCCGCTGCGCCATCTGTTCGACGTGGTTGCCCGGCCAGAAAACCTTGCGGCACTTGGGACAACCCCGGAAATCATGGTGAATCTGGTAGATGAAGAACGGCACCAGGGGCCGCGCCTGCTCGCGGGTCAGTTTCTCCAGCGGCACGTTGCACTGCAGGCACCGGCCATACGCCGCAATCTTCTCGGCCGGCGGTGAAACCGGGCGGGCAGGAGCGGACGTGCGCTCCGGCTGCGGTCGTGGCTGAGGCGGCTTGTCAGTGGGCGGCGGAGTTGCCGGTTCTTCGGCTGCGACCGGCACCGCGGGTTTCAGGCCTGCTTCGACCTCGGCCTTGACCTGCGCCACCTGCTCCGGCGCAAGCTGGCCCGGCACGTAGACCGTCCCGGGCAGGCCGCGCAGCTTGTTCGTGCGGGTGAGCAGTATGCGGCCACTCTGCCGCGCGACGCGGTAGGCCGGCATCCCGCCCAGACTACGGTCGTACTCGACGTCGTAACCGAGCAGGCGTAACTCCCGCGCCAGCTTGCCGAGCATTACGTCGCACAGGAAACTGACCGTTTCCGGGTCCTTCGGCGGTGCGACGCGGCCGCGCGGGCCACGGCCATGCGGTCGCTGGCGGCGCTGCGATCTGCGTCTTTCTGGTGGCGGGGAGGGCTGTTCTTCTGGACTCATCGGGTTACACTGTAGCCAAAAAGCTCCTGAAATCAAGGCCGCGCTGTCTTCCTGGAGGCCGTACTGGACCCGCCGACGGCTCGAGAGGACTGTCCGCAGAGGGCAGTAGTTGTCGCCCTGTGTGAGCCGAGGGGTCTTTGAAAACCGGAGGGGAGCATTCGCCGATTGCACAGGTGACGCAGATTCTGGTTTCTGACCTGGGGTCCAGCGAATTGAGTCCGGAACCTCCCATATCCACTGTGTTGGCCGCGCCCGGAGTGCGCTTGACACACCAGAATTGAATCATAGGGGTATGATTCGCCAAGAGCTTGACAGAGCTTCATTTTGGGAGCATAATCACTGCTGATGCACGAGCCGTCCGCGGCCAGACTCGGCTGGATTCCACCCTACCTTTTCCAGGAACTCGACGACCTCAAGTCCCGCGCCGGACGCGACCTGATTGACCTTGGCGAGGGCAGCCCTGACCAACCCGCGCCCAAGCCGATATCCGCCGCACTCACCAAGGCGCTCAAGAACACCGAGAACCACCGCTATTCAAGCTACCCCGGCAAGCTGGCCGCGCGCGCGGCAGTGGCGTCGTGGTATCGCCGCCGCTTCCACGTCGAGCTCGACCCGGAAACCGAAGTCTCGATGCTGCTCGGGTCGAAAGAGGGCGCCGCGCACCTGATATGGGGAACCTGCGGGCCGGGCGACACGGTTGCGGTTTCTGACCCAGGGTACCCGGTCTACCAGAACCAGTCGCGCCTCTGCGGGGCTACGCCGATTCCCGTTCCCCTTGAGGAAAAGAACGACTTCCTCGCCGACCTCGATTGGCTATCCCGCATCGCTCGTCGCATCAAGCTGCTATGTTTGAATTTCCCCGGCAATCCGACCGCCGCCGTGGCTACGATTGAGTTCTACCGCGAAGTCGTCGCCCTGGCCGAGAGGTACGGGTTCTTCGTGGTCAACGACAATGTCTATTCCGAGCTCTACTTCGGCGAAGTGAAGCCGCCGAGCATTCTTGAGGTCCCCGGCGCGAAGGAGCGCTGCGTCGAGTTCCACTCGCTCTCCAAGACGTTCAGCATGGCCGGTTGGCGCATCGGGATGGCGGTCGGCAACGCGCGGCTGCTGAAGTCGCTGCTCAAGATCAAGCAGAATACCGATTCCGGGCCGTTCGGCGCGATTCAGGACGCGGCCGTCTTCGCGCTGCAGTCCGGGGCAAAGTTTGCCGCGGCCAACCGCCTGATGTACAGGAAACGCCGGGACGTATTCTGTGGCGAGCTGGTCGGCCATGGCTGGGGCGTGAGCCTGCCGGAAGCGACCTTCTACGTCTGGACCCGCGTACCGCCGGGCCACGACACCGCGCCGACCGGTGAGTCGGTGTCGCTCAACTTCACCCGCAAACTGCTCTCGAACTGCCGGGTGATGTGCGCGCCCGGTACGGGTTTCGGCCAGTACGGCGAGGGATTCGTCCGGTTCGCGCTCGTCGCGCCGGAGAAGCAACTGAAGGAAGCCGGCCGCAGAATCGGCAAATGGCTCAGCGTCATTTGAGATTCAAGATTACAGATTCTAGATTGCCGACTCCTTTCACCCGTCGTCCTTCATCCCTCATCCTTTCCCGATGCCTCTTGTAGTCCAGAAGTACGGTGGGAGCTCGGTCGCAGACATCGAGCGGATACGCCGGGTCGCGCGCCGGGTGGTGGCGACACGCGCCGCCGGCAACCGGGTCGTGGTCGTGGTGTCGGCGATGGGACACACTACGGATGCGCTGACCAAGCTGGCGCACGAAATCGCGCCGAGCCCACAGCGGCGCGAGCTCGACATGCTGCTGACTGCGGGCGAGCGGGAGGCGATGGCGTTGGTATCGCTCGCCATCCTCACCGAAGGACTCGAAGCGGTGTCCTTCACCGGTTCTCAGGTCGGAATCATCACCGACCGGTTTCACTCCGACGCTCGCATCGAGGAGATCCGCGGGGACCGGCTGCGCCGCGCCCTGCGCGGCAAGAAGATCCCGATTGTCGCCGGGTTCCAGGGCGTGAGTCCGGAGCGCGAAATCACGACCCTCGGCCGCGGCGGCTCGGACGTGACCGCGGTGGCGCTCGCGGCCACGCTCGGGGCCGAACGGTGCGAGCTCTACAAGGACGTGGACGGCGTTTACACCGAGAGCCCTTCCGAATTCCCTGGCGTACGGCTGGTGCCCGAGCTCAGTTTCGAGGAACTGGCTGAACTGGCTGGCTCCGGCTCGGAGGTGATTCACCCGCGGGCGTGCGCGCTCGCGGCCAAGTACCGGGTGCGGTTGTCCATCCGGTCTTCATTCAACGATAAGCGAGGTACGACTGTGGCCAAACTTGAGAAGATGGAGAAGGCTTTTGTCCGGGCGATGACGCACAACCACAAACTGGTGCGCCTCTCGCTCGTCAACGTGCCGAAGAAGAAGAAATGCCTGCACCAGGTAGTGACCCAGCTTGCCGCGGCCCGGGTGCCGGTCGTGTTCTTCAACCACGGCGTCGTGCACGGCGACCGGTTCGACCTGTCGTTCATCGTGCCCGAGGAGCAGTTGAGCGCGGCGAAGACAATCCTCGCTCGGCTCGCGAAGAAGGTCCGGGCCGACCGACTCGAAATCAGGGACTCGCTTTGCTCGGTGTCGGTGGTCGGGCCGGGCGTCGGCTCGGACCCGGAAATCATGTCCGGTACGCTCGATACCCTGCACCGGGTCGGCGTACACCTCGACGCGTTCTCGACGTCGGAGACCAGGCTTTCGTGCTTCATGGACCGGAAAGACCTGCGCCTTGCTGCGGCCGCGCTGCTGGCGCGTTTCGGGCTGAAGCGATGAACGAGAACGCCGAACTGAGTGATCAAGGGATCGAGGGATCGAGTGAACAAGTGGAGGAAATGGAAGACACGCGTCCGGACCCGAACGTTGGCCCCGCTCCGGAATCCGCAGTTGAAGAACTGAAATCCGAAG
>CAYOCZ010000219.1:0-2737 GCA_964402475.1 uncultured bacterium
GGTTGAGGTTAAGGTTGGCTTCGCCCCTGTAGAAACAGTGGAGGTTGAGGAAGAGGCGGAGGGAGTCAGGGAGTAGAGAGTAAGGGAGGAGGGCAGAAGTCGAGCGGGCGGCCATCGGGCCTCGGCCTTTGCCGGTCGTCTATATGTAGTAGTCAGGCACAGCCAGAGGCACAATTCTCCCGCCCACTCATCGGCCCACAGACTGCCCGGGGGTAGTGTCCGGCGGTACGGCGCTAGATTCACCCGAACAAGCAACGACCGGTACGTGAAGTCCCACAACGAGCGGAACGACATCAGGTTCGGCTTCTCGAACGGCTTGCGGAACAGGAAGAGGTTAAGGCTGAGGTTAAGGCTGAGGTTGAGGCTAAGGTTGAGGTTGAGATACGGGTAGGGACACAGGCGAAGATAGAGCGCGGCGTACGAGTCAGGATACGAGCCGACACACGGCGAGAGGTACTTCGAGGGATACGAGGAACGCTACGACGAGCGGTCGGAGCAGCATTAGCGGGCGGGATTGCTCCCGCCTGCCATATCCTGTTCTAGACTGTCGGACCGGTCGGCTTACGGCTAGTCTCCGGCGATGAACGCCTTCACGACCCGTTCGTATTCGCCGTAGCCCATCGTTTCCGGCAGGTCCGAGTGGTTCGCGTCCTCGACCGGGTATGACGTCGTAGCCGAGGGATTGGCTTTGTCGAGCAGGACGAGGGCGTTGCGCTCCGGCACCGCCGTGTCGTCCTTCTTGCCGTAGATGATGAGCGTGCGGCAGCCCACGAGCGGTATCCTTGCCTCATTGTCGAAGTCGGCGTCGACGAGGAAGCTGCCGGGAATCCCGAGCACCGCGCCTTCTTTGGCGACGGCAGACATCGAGGCCATCGGGTTCTCGAGGATGAGGCAGCGCGGCTTCCGGAGGTCGGCGGCAAGGTGGCAGGCCATGAAGCTGCCGAGGGACCAGGCATAGTAGACGACCATCGAGTCGACGACGTCGGGCCGTCCGCGGACGTACTCAAGCGCAGCTTCGGCGTCGGCATAGCAGGCGGCGCCCGAAGGCGAGCCTTCGCTCTTGCCGAAGCCTTCGTAGTCGTAGATGAAGACGTCGAAGCCGGCTTCCCAGAGCAGCTCGACCCGGCCCCAGTAGCGGTTGATGTTCTGGCCGTTGCCGTGGTTGTAGATGACCGTGAACCGGTCGGCCGAAGTAACATCCGCAGATTTCGCAGATTCCGCAGATTGCACACGTTGAGGATTAGGAGTTACATCCGCAGATTTCGCAGATTCCGCAGATTGGGGTTTTCCGGGGACAGTCCCCATGCGGGGACAGTCCCCGTCTGCGCAATCCGTGTCGGCGGGCTGGCGGACGAAGAAGCCGTAGATGTGGTTGCCGGTGAGCCCGGCGAGCGTGACCGGCTCGATGAGCGAGTCGGGGATGACCCAGCGCACGTGCCAGGACGAGTCCATGTCGGCCGGGTTGAAGTACTCGGTCACCCGGGTCGGGTCGAAGAGGAACGAGTCGAGGCGGAGACAGGAGAGGAGAAGAAGGGATCCACAGATTACGCAGATTCTCCGGATTCCGGGTTTGGGGCTTGAGGCTTGTGGCTTGCGGCTTGGTGCGTTCTCATTCATGTCTGCCTCCGAAGAGCCAGTTCGCGCCGAGGACGAAGCCGACCGCGCCGTGCTCCGCTATCGGCAGCTTGTAGTTCACGTTGCGCGGGTGGGTTTTCTCGGTCGGGGCGTACCACTTGGCCTCGAGATTGAGCGAGAACTGGTCGCTGACGCGCCACCCGGTACCGACGAACGGCGCGAGCACGACGTTGGGCGTGGACTGGAACTGGTACATGCTCTGCGAGCCGAAGTAGGTGGTGAAGCGGTCGCCCAAACGGTAGCTCGCAACCAGGTCGAGCTGCGGGAAGAGCGCCTCACTACCGCCCGGCTGGATGAAAGCCGCCACGCCCGCGCTCGCGCCCACGGTCGGGACCCAGCCCTGCTGCTGAAGGAAGTGATATGAGAATCCGAGGTCGAGGCCGACGACACCCAACCCGGCCGTGAGTAGGTGGCCGCCGGCGTGTATGCCGGCCTGGTCGTTGAGCCCGTAGCGGTAGCGGGCAACGGCGTAGGGTAGCGGGATGTTCACGCCCGCGACAGCGGCTACCGGCCCGCCGACCGACACGGCGAGGGCCGATTCGCCGCGACGGAGCGGTGTGACCGCCGTGACCGTGCCGCAGCCGGACGCCGCCAGCAGAACCGCGGCTGAAGCCAACAGGACGACCCGCGGACTTGGATTCACAGTTCGCCTCCGGTCAGGCGCTCGTGATGTTCAGGCAGCCGTCAACCGGACGCGCGCGCGGCGCGGATGGCCTCGAGCCTAGCCCTGGCTTCCGGCGCGTTCTTCAGGAAGCCGGCGAGCGTCGCGCAGCCATAGTCCGCGCAGGCCGCGCAGTTCGCAAGCTTACGCCCGCGGGCGCACTTGCGAATCTCGCACATTGACTCGCAATAGACGAGGTGCGGCCCGGCCTCGGTCGTGCAGCCGGTGCATTTGATTTCCTCAGGCTTCAACTCGTGGCCGTACGACTTGGACCATTCGGTGGCGGTCTTGGCGCGCAGGGCCTCGTCGTTGGTCCGCGTGGCAATCAGGGCGGGACACGCGTCGCAGTCGATTCCGCAGTAGGCAATCATCTCAGGCATACGCCTCCTTTGTTGAGCACAACGAGCATAGCTCGCTCCGGCGCGGGGTCAAGACGCGGCC
>CAYOCZ010000219.1:2837-5864 GCA_964402475.1 uncultured bacterium
TTACCAATGACCAGTTCCCAGTCTGCTGAGAGGTCGGCAGGGAATCTGTGCAATCTGCGAAATCTGTGGATAGTCCTCTCCGGGACGGCGAACAGAGACGGGCGGGGCCGAAGCCCCGCCCGCGTGAGTTGCAGCTCGCTGCTAGCGCTGGACGACCAGCTTACGGGTGGACGTGAATGAGCCGGCTTCGAAGCGGACCAGGTAGACGCCGGTGCCGACCTTGCGGCCGCGCTGGTCACTGCCGTCCCATGCCGTCGTGTACCAGCCCGGATTCTGCGGGCCAGCCGCGACGGTGCGGACAAGAGCACCAGCCACGGAGTAAACGGACAGATTCACTGCAGACGGTCTGGGCAGACCGTAGCGGATACTGGTCCGGCCACCCGTGGGGTTGGGCAGGATCCGGTCGAGACTGAACACAGCCGGCAGGCTCTTGCCTTCCTCGATGCCGGCGGACGGACGGACCAGGACCGAGTCCTCAACCAGGTCGTTCGTCGTGTCAGCATCGCCCGCGAGCTCGGTAGCACACTTCACCGCATAGGTGCCGGCCGGGTGCGCGGCCCAGTTCGTGAAGGTGAGCGTGTCAGTGAGGCCGGCACCAAGGGTGATGGTCATCGTGTCGGAGTAACCGGCGCCGATGGTGAGCCGGGTGAGGAAAGCCTCTTCCAGCGTGCCGAAGTTGTACACTACCGCCCGGGGTGCAACGACCGCGCCGGTGTCAACGGTGTCAACCGGCGCGACTATGGCCGTCGCACCGACGTCGTGGGTCTCGCTGACGAGGGGTGCGACGTCGCCGGATATCGTCCACGCGAAGCTCTGCTTGCTCGCGGTCGCGACGTTCTGGGCGCTGACGCGGATGGTCCAGACGCCGGTATCCGGCGCGTTGACGCGGGCACATTCCTCGACGTTGAGGGAGTCGCGGCCGGTCGGGTCGGGCGTGGACTGGCCGCTCGTGTACTTGTTGCCCTTGTAGACCGTGGCGGTGGGCGCGGTGAGAGTGAGGTCGAGGTCGTTGATGAGCGTCGGGTTAGCGTTGGGCGCGGCCGCGGTGTCGGTCCAGGCCAGGCAGACGCGCAGCGGAATCGCCGACGCTACGTGAAACTGCTGTTGTTTGTACTGGCCGGTCGCGATGCCGGACGTATCGTCGGTGATGATGAGCTTGCGGGTGTCGCCGGTGAAGTAGAGCAGCGAGTCGGCGTCGATGCGGCCCCAGCCGATGTCCATGCTGGGAATCGTGTAGGAGCCGACGTTGGGGTCCGCCGAGGCCATCGCCATGGAACGGAGCAGGGCCGACGTGATGTAGGAGATACGGTCGCCGGTGACCGCACTGCCGGTCGGGTAGTAGCCCTCCTGCAGGTAGCAGCGCATCAGCCCGACGGCGCCGTTGGCCGTGGGCGTGGCCATCGAGGTGCCGGACCCCTCGTAGTAGCTATTGGTGCCGGTCCTGGATGCCGACCAGATGTCGACACCGGGCGCCATCACGTTCGGCTTGATGCGGTTGTCCTGGGTCGGGCCGCGGCTGGAGAAGCCGGCGATGGCGTTGGATAGGGTGCCTCGGTTGGTCGCGCCGATGGTGAGGATGTTCTTGGCAATCGAGGGATTGCCGAGGGTCTTCGCGCCGCCGGAGCCTTCGTTCCCGGCGGCGATGATGTTAAGGAAGTCCTTGTGCGCCCAGCAGAAGGCGTCAGAGGATGCGTCCTGGATCTTGTACGTGCCCTCATCGTTGCCCCAGCGCCACGAACCGGAGTGCTGCTTGATAGGCCGGAGCGAATCAGGCAGGCCGCGGCCATGATAGACGGTGTCCCACACGGAGGTGAAGTCCGTGGGAATGATGAACCTGCCCCTGGAATCGGTCAGGTCCATGAAGTAGATTCTCGCGTCCTTTGCCATGCCGTCGTAGTAGCTGGAGCCACCGGTGGCCGAGTCGTTGCCGGCGACCGAGCCGTTGACGTGGCTGCCGTGGGATGGAGATTCGCCGGCGTTGGCGCCCTCATAGAGCTTGAACGCGACGACCTTGCGGTGGTCGGGCCAGATGCCGGGCGGAGTAATCGGAATGGCCGAATCGCGGAACATGTCATGGCCGGTGTTCAGGCCGGTGTCGGTGGTTGAGAGAATGACTCCCTGGCCGCGCACGCCCTTGCGCCAGACCGGCCGGGCTGCCATGCTGGTGTCCGGTGGCGATGACGCCTGCCAGCCGCCCTGCATCACCCACTGGCTGGTGTTGTTGCAGACGGTGGCTTCTGACCATTCCTGGACCCAGTAGGTTTCCTGGAGCCGGGCAACTGCCGCGATGTCGGCGCCGTCGAGAATGGCGGTTACGGTAATGCCGAAGCTTGAGGTCGTGAAGTCGTTGACCGTCCCGCCGGCTGCGGCAATCTGTGCCGCAACCGGTGTCGGGTCAGCGCCGGGCATGACCATGATGACGACCTTCCGGGTGCTGGTCGCGTCCAGCAATCCGGATTCGAGTTTGTAGGCAGGCTGGAACAATCCAACCCAGCGCACCATCGGGAGCGACGCGACGTACGCTCGCTGGTCGGGGCTGAGGTAGGCGAGCACCGCGTAGTTGGGCAGGTAGCCGAACGTCCTGATGCCGTTGCGGTCCAGCTCGCGGAACCACTGATGCAGGAACGGGCCGTTGAACTGCACGATGTAGTACTGGCTCTGCCCGGCGGCAGGCTCGAGCCTGAGCCCGGCCGGGAGCGCCGGCTCGCCGGTGCGGGTGTCGATGGTGATGTCGTTGGAGAAGGAGATGAAGTTCGCCTCCCCGCCGGCCGTTGGGTCGAACCGGTGTGCGGGACCCATGCTGTAGTGGGCCGGGCGCGCCGCGGCCAGCCCGGCGGCGAGCATCAGACAAAGAACGACGGATTGCAGACCTTTCAACGGTCCTCCTTAACGTATGTTACTTGAGTTCATCAACGTATAGCGGGAATCATATAGTGTAGCACCGTACTCATCCCGGTCAATCAATGCCTAGCGCCCCAGTTCCGATATAGGGACTTGATCTGGTATGAAAAAGAGAGGCTGCCTCTC
>CAYOCZ010000220.1:0-2502 GCA_964402475.1 uncultured bacterium
GCTCAGGGGCCAAGGGCTCCCCCAACTAACCGGGGAGTAGTGGCGCAGACGCAGGTCAAACTGCAAAATGCAAAGTGCAAAATGACGGAAGTATCGGACAGGAAACGACTTGGCACCAACGAAGGACGATGTACGATGTACGTAAGACCGAGCCGTGTTACGTTTTGGGGTTGTGGTTTCTCTAATACCGGTGAAAGGAGTTGCACTGTGAAGAGCAACAGACTCAGGAGTACTCGGAGACCGTAACCGGATTGAGCGCACGCCGAGGCAGTTCAGATGTGGGATTGTAGATATGGCGGAGCGGGCGCGGGTGGTCCAGACTTGCCGCTCATTCCCGAGTCTCAATATGTACTATAGTACACATTCCGTCGGCCTAGGGGAAAGGTCCTAACTTCCCTAGTCCCAAGCCACTAGCCCCTATCTACCGAAAAACCCCTCCCGTGCCCCCCGGGTAGCTTTCGACGTACCTTCTGAACACACCTTTGAAGGAACTTCTCAAAGAACATTGAGAAGAGCATCGCGGGAGACTTCTCGCTGAACATCGAGACGAACGATGCCGCAAACAACGACGCGAACATGTGCGGAAACTTGTCGCGACCCGACGCCGGACACGCGTGAACACGCATTGGCCGGTCCATTCGCCTACGCACGGGAATCCACGCTTGAAGCTACAATCCGGAATACGTCGCGGCCAATGTTCCGATGAACTTTCCGGCAGACTTTCCGAGGAGCTCTGAAGATAGCGATGAGCGTTGAGCGCAAAGCGATAGGCGAGGAGCCCTGCGTGGCTTGATTGAGAAGCGGTTTCGGGTAGATTGAGGCGTGGCGCTAGCGAGCATCTGCCTGCGCGGTTTCAGGAATCTCGAGCCGACATCCGTCGATTTCGCAGACGGCTCCAACTACCTGTTCGGGCCGAACGGCGCGGGGAAGACGAACCTGCTTGAGGCAATCCACTACCTGGCAATTGGCCGGTCTTTCCGGCGTTGCCCGGATGCGGAGTTGCTTGGGTTCGGCAGGGACGTGCTTGTTGTCTCCGGAACTGATGAGAGCGGCGACAAGGCGGAGATAAGGTTCGACGGCCGCGAGAAGCGGATACTCAGAAACAACATCCCGGTCGAGAAGCTGTCCGAGTATTTCGGATGGCTGCCGGTCGTGGTGCTGTTGCTGGAGGACATCGAGTTGGTGCGGGGAGCGCCATCGCTCAGGCGAGGATATCTTGATATGGCGGTAGCGAAGGCTGAGGGAGGAAGACGGGAGACGGGAGACGGGAGACGGAGCGAGGAACAGGGCTACATTGCTTTGACGGGTGAGTACCGCCGGGCGGTGAGTCAGTACAATCGGCTGCTCGAGCGAGGGGAGCGGGGCGAGGGACGAGGGACTGGGGATGAGGTTGCGGCGTGGGAGGAGGAACTCGTGCGCGCGGGTGTGCCGGTGTATGAGGCGCGGCTGGCGAAGGTGGGCACGTTGCTTGAGAACGCGGCAAAGCACTATGAGCGGCTGGCTGGGCACAGGGCGGTGTTCAGCTACAGGGTGAGTATCATGCCTGAAGGGACGCGATCCGAGTCCGCGAATCCCAGGGGACAGCCCACAACGGGGCAGTCCCCGGATTCGCTGACGAAAACAGAGGACAGTCCGTCGAGGGCAAAACCAGGGGACAGTCCCCAGTTTTGTGGGACAGTCCCCGTTTTCGCATCGCAAGCAGAGCTTGCGGGCGCTTTCAGGCAGCGGTTGGCGGCGACGCGTGAGCGGGCACGCTATCTCGGCCATGCCGTGGTCGGACCGCATCGCGACGATATCAGGATCATGCGGGGCGACCGTGAGCTTCGCAAATTCGGTTCGGTGGGCGAGCAGCGGCTGGCCGGCATCGCGCTGCGGCTGGCCGAGGCGGACATGATTCTGAGCGCAGGCAGGCAGCGGCCGGTATTCCTGCTGGACGAGGTCGCGTCGGAGCTGGATGAGCAGCGGAGCCGGCTGGTGCTCGCGATGGTGGCGGAGAGAGGGCAGATGGTCTATGCCGCGGCGCGGAGAATCGCGCCGCAAGTACGAATTCCGCACTGCCCGACAGGGGCCGCAGAGGCCAAGGACAAAGGACGGAATCCGGAGGGCGGAACAGAGGAGGCGGCATCGGTGCATGATGGTGTGGCTTCACTTGGCCCCTTGACCCCTGGACCCCTAGACCCCTTCCTACGAAAGGAATTCCATGTCGAGGTGGGCAAAGTATCGCAAGTTTCGTAGCGTCGGCAGTGTGCTGCCGCGCGTGCTGAAGGGGCTGAAGCTCGACAAAGTGCTGGCCGCGCAGCCGGCTGTGACGCTGTGGCCGGAGATTGTCGGGCCGAAGACCGCGGAGCACACGCGGGCACTTGAGGTTGACGGGAACACCCTCGTCATCGTGGTCGACAGCCCGGCGTGGATTGCCCAGCTCCGGTTCCTGAAGCCGCAGCTCCTGAAGAAGATTGCCGGGCGCGTGGGCAAGGGGCTGATACTGGACTTGAGGTTTGTGCT
>CAYOCZ010000220.1:2602-5862 GCA_964402475.1 uncultured bacterium
GAGCTTGATTGTCCGACAACCCAAGGTATCATAGAGCCCAATGTCAGAAGCCTACAATGCAGCACAAATCCATGTCCTAAAGGGTCTCGAAGCGGTTCGGCACCGGCCCGCGATGTACATCGGCGACACCGGGGTCCGGGGCATGCATCACCTGGTTTACGAGGTGGTGGACAACGCGATCGATGAGGCGCTGGCCGGGTACTGCGACGAGGTGAGCGTGACGATTCACGCGGACGACGAGGTGTCGGTTCTGGACAACGGCCGCGGCATACCGGTTGACATCCATCCGATCGAGAAGCGGTCCGCGCTCGATGTCGTGCTGACGGTGCTGCATTCCGGGGCGAAGTTCGAGCACAAGGTCTACCAGATCTCGGGCGGGCTGCACGGCGTCGGCGTGTCGGTGGTGAACGCGCTTTCCGAACACCTGACCGCCGAGGTATTCCGGGACGGCAAGTCGTACCGGATGGATTTCGAGCGCGGCAAGGCGAAGGGTGCCCTGAAGGTCACCGGCAAGACGAAGCAGCGCGGGACACTCATCCGGTTCAAGCCGGACAGGCAGATTTTCAAGAAGGTGGAGTTCAAAGGCGAGATCATCATGGCGCGGATGCGGGAGCTCGCCTACCTGAACAAGGACCTGAAAATCAACCTGAAGGACGAGCGCGCCGGCACGGCCGAGACGTTCCACTTCCCTAACGGGCTGGCCGACTTCGTGAAGTTCCTCGACACCGGCCGGACCGCGCTGCACAAGCCGGTGATGATCGAGGAGGACCGGAACGGCATGCACGTCGACGTGGCGTTCGAGTACAACGACGGCTACGTCGAGTCGATTTTCTCGTTCGCCAACACCATCAACACCCACGAAGGCGGCACGCATCTCTCCGGGTTCAAGGCGGCGCTCACGCGTACGCTCGGCGAGTACGCGCGGAAGTCCGGCGCGTTGAAGGAAGACACCGAACTGACCGGCGAGGACACGCGCGAGGGGCTGACCGCGGTGGTCTCGCTGAAAATCGGCGACCCGCAGTTCGAAGGCCAGACCAAGACCAAGCTCGGCAACGGCGAGGCGAAGGGCGTGGTCGAGACCGTGGTGAATGAGAAGCTGGCCCGGTATTTCGAGGAAAACCCGCGCTACGCGAACCGGATTGTTGAGAAGGTCCTGACCGCGGCCAAGGCGCGGATGGCGGCGCGCAAGGCACGAGAGCTGACGCGGCGGCGGTCGCTCCTCGAGTCCGATACCCTGCCCGGGAAACTCGCGGACTGCGCGTCCGAGGACCCGGCCGAAAGCGAACTCTACATCGTCGAGGGCGACTCGGCCGGAGGTTCGGCCAAGCAGGGGCGGGACCGGCAATATCAGGCGGTGCTGCCGCTGCGTGGCAAGATACTCAACGTCGAGAAGTCGAACCTGAACAAGATACTCTCGAACAATGAAATCCGCACTCTCATTTCCGCGGTCGGCGCGGGCATCGGCGAGGAGGACTTCGACGCGCAGAAGGCGCGGTATCACAAGATCGTCATCATGACCGACGCGGACGTCGACGGTTCGCACATCCGGGTCCTGCTGCTGACTTTCTTCTACCGGTTCATGCAGCCGCTGATTGAGGCGGGTTACGTCTATATCGCCCAGCCGCCGCTGTACAAGGTGAAGCGGGGCAAGACCGAGAACTACCTCTACAGCGACGACGAACTGGCGAGCCTGTCCAGCAAGAACAAGAGTACGCAGTTCGACATCCAGCGGTACAAGGGTCTCGGCGAGATGAACCCGGAGCAGCTCTGGGAGACGACGATGAACCCTGAGAAGCGGACGATGAAGCGCGTGGCAATGGAAGACGCGACCGAGGCCGACGGCGTGTTTCGGATGCTGATGGGCGACGCGGTCGAGCCGCGTCGCGTGTTCATCGAGAAGAACGCGGCGCATGTCGAGAACCTGGACGTCTGAGGACCCGGGCCAGAGGCCCGGGAATGGCCAATTCCCAATTCCCAATTTCCAATCAATGGGGAGATAACCAAGTCCCAGCCGGAGGACCTATCCTTGGGCATTGGGAATTGCTTGGTCATTGGGACTTGAGGATTAGTCATTTGAGCCAATGGCAGGCAAGATGACCGAAGAGGACAGGATAACTCCAGAACTGGGAGGCGAACGTGGCTGACAGGAAGCTCCTGCGTGAGCTGACCGAGGCGTTCGGGCCGTCGGGGTTCGAGACCGAGTCGGCGAATATCGTGGCACGGGAACTGGCCCAGGCGGGCGAGCTATCCCGTGACGGACTGGGCAGCGTGGTCTGCCGGGTCGCGGGCCGGTTCGAGCGACCCCGCATCATGGTATCCGCGCACATGGACGAGGTCGGGTTCATGGTCAAGTCGATTACGGTCGACGGCTACGTCAAGTTCCTGCCGATCGGCGGCTGGTGGCCGCAGGTGCTCCTGGGACAGCGGGTGCTGGTGCGGACGCGCAAGGGTGACTTCCCGGGCGTCATCGGCTCAAAGCCGCCGCATGAGTTGACCGAGGAAGAGCGGAAGCAGTTGCCGGACATAAACAGGATGTTCATTGACCTGGGCTGCGCCGAGGGGTTCGACGTCAAGACGAAGCTCGGCGTGCGCCCGGGAGACCCGATCGTGCCGGTATCGCCGTTTGTCGAGATGGGCAAGAACCTGATGATGGCCAAGGCGTGGGACGACCGGGGCGGCTGCGGAATCGTGGTTGAGGCCGCCCGGGCCCTCAAGGGGAAGAAACACCCGAATGCGGTCTTCCTGGTGGGCAGCGTGCAGGAAGAGGTAGGACTGCGCGGGGCGCGGACCGCGGCGGAAGTGGTGCAGCCGGACGTGGCGCTGGCGCTTGACGTTTCGCTCTGCTACGAGCATCCGGACAAGCTGCGCAAGAACGTGGCCGAGCGGCTGGGCAACGGCGCTGCTATCCTTGTTCACGATAACTCGATGATCCCCAACACGCGGCTGCGCGACTGGGTGATCGACCTGGCTGAGAAGAAGAGGATTCGCTACCACCTGACGACCGTGCGCGGCGGCTACGACACCGGCGCGATTCACATCCACCGTTCAGGCGTCCCTTCGCTCGCCATCGGCTGGCCCACCCGCTATATCCACGCCCACGCTGGCATCGTTTCCGCCGCGGACTACGACGCGGCCGTAAAACTACTGACCGCCGTCATCGAGAACCTCGATGAGGCGGTCAGTAAGAGCCTGCGGTCTTTCTAGCTTGGGGGTATGTCCTTTACTCCAGTAACACCAACCAGTAGTATGGTAGGGCATGG
>CAYOCZ010000221.1:0-5777 GCA_964402475.1 uncultured bacterium
CCTTGAAGCCGTACGGACTCATTCTGAATCCATGGTCGACGACAGCAACGCCGCAATTGTTGCGTACCCATTGCCAAGCCCTCCGGCCGTCCACACCCTTCTGGCTGAAGACCCCGGAACGCCTGGGAAAATAGCGTATGTCTGCGAAGAAGCCCCGGGAAATTGCTGACTTCACTTTCACCTTGAGGTGGCGGGGTTTCTTCCTGCTGGGGTAGTATACGCGGAACGCCAGCACATCGCCGTCAAGTTGGATAGTCAGACGAGCCCAGTAGTTGCCGAGCACCAGTCTCGCCAAGTCGACATCGTCAGTAGCACCACTCTCACCGGGTAGTATGACCCTGAAGCCTGGATCCTTGGTGGCTCCCAGCGCGGCCGCCGAGAACTTGCCCGATTCTAGGACCCGGAGCGGCGAAACCATGCGGAGTACGTTGCCTCGAAGTCGACTCGACCGAATGAAGTCTGCGGCACTGCGGAGTTCGGTGATAGTCAGGACGGTGCCGGTCGGAGTACCATCAGGGACCCGAGTAAGCTCGAAGTCGACCTTGCTCCCGGACAGGTCACCAACATCGTCGAGTCGAGGCCAGTCGAAGTCAGCAACGAGACGAGTAGTACAGTCACGTTTGGTGTCCAACGCCACCGACTCGAGCTTTAGGCGATCACCCAGGTAACGCACCGCGAAGCGCCCGATGCCCTTGGAGCCGGTCAGGCGCCGTCCATACTCTGTAGAGAACTCTTGCGTGAGCTTGCCCGGTGTCGCGATGCGCATCCACTTGTTCCTGAAATCCGCGAGGGTCATGCCGTGCCCCTGGTCCGAGACAACAAGGGTGCGGTCCTTGTCTCGCACCTCAACCTTGCATGACGGCGAATCAGCGTCATAGGCGTTCTTAATAAGCTCGACAAGTGCCACCTCAGGACCAGCTACAAGCCGGAGACCCAACTCCTGGATGAGCCTCCCCTCGGCTGTGAAAGGGATTCTGCCTTTGTCTAGGACTCTAGTCGGCCGCGAGTTCTTCATGGACAGAGAATTGGTTCAGCACTGCGTTGAGCTGTCGAGGCTCAACCTTCTTCAGCGAGCCAGCATGGGCGACTACTTGGGCCTCGAAGTCAGTACGAAGGAGGTAGCTCCTTAGCTTCCTGCGGCGTACCTCCCTATTCGTGTGAATTCCGTAGACCGATCCCACCGCGAGTACGCCGGCAGAGTTGATAAGCACCTTTGGGCCGAAACGCGTGAACCCCGAGCTCAAGAAGAGCTGCGGTGCCGGGTGTGGATGAAAGTTGAACCAAGGCTCTTGGTTCCGACACGTCCAGGTCTGACGTGCCTTCTCTGGCACGGACTCCAGATAGGCGTTCAGGGCCGAGCTCCGGGTCTCTTCATACGAGCGCACAAGCCAGCATCTCGCGCCGGCCTGCACGAAGCGCCTCTCGAACGATGCGCGCGCAAGCTCCCCGAGTCCCGACGGGACGTGCCGGAGCGTCGTCACGCACGGGACCACGTCGCGACGGCTGAGCCCAGCGTGAATGCGTTCACCCTCGGTCAGGACGAAGACGCGCCTTGAGCCGGGGCTAATACCCCGTAGCGCCCAGATTCTGCCGCGCTTCGCATACTCAAGCACGCCGCCACGGTGATCGACAACGCCAGCGCGCTTTCGGGGCTCGGAGTCAAGTCCGACGTCATAGAATACCCACTTACCGTCCTTGCGCGCTTTGTTTACGATGCTGATGGACGCGGTAGTAAGGACGCCTTCGAACACGGGCATACGGAAGCGGTATACCGAGACGTTCCAGCGTTTGCTGACGATGTAGTCTCTCAGTGCCTTTGCCGACGGGCGTGATACCCACTCGTATGGAATGACAAGTGCGACCAACCCCGCATCGTTGGATTTCAGTAGGGCAAGACTAAGGAAGTACAGGTACAGATTGCCGTGCCTGTTGAAGGTTGTGCCGAGTTCCCGCTCCAGTCGCGCGACCGTGCGTTCTTTCCACGGGGCTCCAATGTCATGATGGCGCAGGTATGGCGGGTTACCGATGCAAGCATCGTAGTCGCGCCCTTCGTGCTGGAAGACGCAGTCGTGCACAACCTGGCCGTTCGCGGGGGGCTTGGCTGTGCCGACCCGCCTCTTGTCTATCTCAACGCCTACGTAGCGCTCGAAGTTCCCGCCCTTGGCGAAGCGGCAGTCACCAGCGCCCATGTCGAGTACCGTCGTTAGCCGCTTGCGGTGCTGACCCACCAATCGCCAGAACAGCGACACAACTTGCGGTGGCGTTTCCACCTGCGACATGCTAATGTCGTAGGCTCGCTGTGGGCGTGGCATCTGCCCGCGCGACTCCGCGCGCGCAAACTCGCCTGCCACGGCATGCCGAGGACGTGCGAGCCCGAGTGGGTCTCCACCGGACTGCAATCGAGCGGGTGCCGGGCAGACGTAGGGCCTCATCGCGGAGATGTTAGACGGGCTGGTCGAGCTTGTCAAATGCGCGGCCGGGATAAGGGCTGTCGCCCCTGCCGATCGCGTCGTGGTTGTGACTGGAGAACGGGCCGAAGTCAAGGCGCAGAAAGTGCCCATTGAAGTGCTTGTCCGGGAGGGGTAGAATTTCTTGTGGGCACTAGTCTGGCCGGACATCGTTTCGACTACCCCAACTCGGACTTGGGCCGTTGTACCTGTACGTGGGCCACGCTCGGAGTCGACCGAGAAAAGTGCACACATTCGTCCGCTGTCGTCGTCCGACCGAGTGGGATGCACCAGCTCGTATCCGTTAACTCCGCTAGATTCAAGGAGTTGAACAAGCGCACGAAACGCGATCGAATCGATGTCACACTTCCCGCGCTGGCGCGTATATCATGTGAGTCTCTAATGCACTCAGCAACCGGCCTACGTAGCGACATCATCCCCGCCGAGGTGACGGCAGTTGGCCCCGTTGCACGTGCCAGGGGCGGCCCTAGTCATCCGGCTGGAGGTCGCCCATGATTGCACTCTAGTAGGGAGCTTCTTGAAAGCCAAAGCCCCGCCGCTGCATCCCAAGAGAATCACGGGGAAGATGCTGATGAAGCTGCGGCCGGGGCTGATTGCCTGGTTGATGCACCGAAGGTGGCAGGAGGCAGACGCCGAGGAGTTCGCAGACTTCGCCATAGCTAGGGGCTGGGAACACCGCAAGCAGTATGACCGAGAATGGTCTTTGTTCACGTGGGTCTGGAACATAGCTTGGCACCACGCCACGAACGAACTCAGAAAGAACTATCCCGGCCAACTGCCCGATGACCCAGATGGCAACATCGCGGGACCGGTGCCCGACGATTGGGTGGGGATGCGCGTCAAGCTGGTTCGCCCGGCTTTGGGCCGTCGCAGCCCGCGCGCTCAGGAGATCATCCGCCGACACTTCTACGAGCGCCAGACCTACGAGGAGATCGCCGCCGACCTACACATGCCGGCGACGGCCGTACGCAAGGTCGCCAGCCGCGCATACGCCGCCGTTGGCCGTGAGGTGTCCGAACAGGAGCGGTTCTTCACCGGATGCCGCGGTAGTGCCGGCCGCAGTGGTCAGCACGGAGGCCGCCTGCCCAGGCCCGATGAGGATGACGGAAGCGCGGCAACCGGAGGCAGGCCGAGGCAAGGAAGATGAAGATATACACCAAGGACTTTGGATTCGATGACGAGGCGAGACGGGCGATCCTGCGCGGGGCCGAGCAGCTGGCCCAGGCCGTGAAGGTGACGCTCGGGCCGCGCTACCACAGCGACATCATCGACAAGAAGGGGGGCACGCCGATGGCCAAGGAAGTCGCGTCGGAGACCTCGGACGTCGCCGGTGACAGCATGACCACTGCCACGATTCTGGCCAAGGCGATCTACGCCGCGGCGCTGAAGCGAAGTCTACGCAGAGTAGCAAGGACTGCTGGCGTATCGGGCGGGGCCAAAGCGGCTCGTGGCTCTAGCGGCAGAGCGGCGGCGACCGAATCCATAGGTTGGGGGTCCTCGCCGCGCCGGGTCCGCACCAAACGCATGACAGTGCTCCGCCGCGGGATCTTGTCGGTGCTGGACGGAGACAGCCGGAAGAAGCGAAGGATTGTCGCTACGGGGACCAAGGCAGGTGCCACCGACAAGCCGCGCGGGTTGAGCACGCTCTGCATTGATATCGGCTCCAATTCGGTGAAGTTCGTGAAGATGGAAGGCGGCCGCGTCACCGACTACGGGTTCAAGGAGATCGGTGAGGCATTCGACGTTCCCTCCATCCTGCGCGAACTGGTGAAGGACTACAAACCCGGCGAGGTGTTCAGCTTCGTGTCGGGGCCGTCGGTGAGTCTGCGCCAGGCCCCGTTCCCGAAGATGAGCCGCCGCGAGCTCAAGGACGCAATCATGCTCCGGCTGGAGAAGTACTCGCCGTTCACCGTCGACGAAGCGATTCTCGACTTCAAGTCGTGGGGCTCTTCTTCTTCTCAGGTGGTTGGCACCGAGGTCGAGGTCAAGCCTGCCTTGAGGCAAAACCGATACGGCTCCGAAGACGATACTGCCCTTGCTGGCGGTCGTGCTAGTGGTCGTGGTCGTGCTGGTGTTGGTGCCCGTGTTACACACACTAGGGCACCCAAAGACGAAGCGGAAGGCAGGCACTGCCAGAGCCGCGGCAAAGATGGCATCAAGTCGAGGTGCTTCGTGACGATTGGACACTGGAACGACAGCAACACATGCTCTTCGCATCAGACTGCGACGCACTTCGGTGCCGGCGTCGAACTCCAGGACAAGGGTTTTGATGTCTTCGTCGAGACCGCGTCGGAAGCGGTCGTGACTCGGCTGGCCGAGACGGGCGCGACACGGGTATTCGGCTGCGGCGGCGACCGGGACCGGGGCAAGCGGCCGCTGATGGACGTGGCAGCACGCTTTGCGTCGATGCCACTCTGGGCGGCGGCGGACACGTCGGCCGGCGTGCTTGCGGGTCGGCCCAAGGAGACCATCTGCATGCTCGACATCGGGGCTGAGTTCACCGACATGATCTTCATGAAAGGCGAGCGGCTTGACCCTGACCAGACGATCACGACCGCCGGCAACGCCGTCGCCGAAGCCATGGCTGTCGCCATCACCACCGAGGAAGGACAGTTGGCGCTCGACGCCTACGACGCCGAGAACATGAAGCGCAAGTACGGCCTGCCGTCGGAGGATTCTGCGGACCGGTTGCCATCCGGCATCATGGTGAAGCGGCTGGCGACGCTGCAGCGGCCCGCCCTCGAGCGGTTCGTGGCCGAGATCAATCGCTCAATCGACTACTACCGCCACGAGTTCGGCGAGACGAAGATCGACCGGCTCCTGCTTTGCGGCAGCACCGAGGCAATGACGGGCCTGCGCGAGTATATCGAGCCCAATCTCGGCCTTACCGCCCAGCTGTTCGACCCGTTCAAGGAGTTCGGGCTCTGCAAAAAGGGCACGGCGTCGGAGGACGAGGTCGGATACCGGCTGGCGACAGCGATAGGCCTCCTTCACGACCACGCGTCGGTCGACCTGCTGCCGAGCGAGATGAAGACCGGGAAGTCCGTCGCCCGGGACAGCCGGCTGGCGATTATCGGCGGTGTGCTGTATTGGCAGCCCTTGCCCTTCGTATCGTACGGCGGGCTGGCCCCGGGCTGGTCGCAGGCCTCGGCCATGCAGGTCAGCCGACTGAAGCGCGACCTGAAGGCGACCGAGGATGCGAACAAGGAGCACTTCGCGATCGAAGCCCAGATAAGAGAGATGGAAGCCAAGCGGCGCAGCCTGACCGCGGTCGTCGGCGAGGAGATTATCTCGGTGCCGGTGCTGGCC